>JAIVGV010000366.1 GCA_020201365.1 Acidobacteriota bacterium | reverse complement strand
GCGGCGTGCTCCGGCGTCACGTCGTAGTAGTCCGTCAGCTCCGAGACGATCTCCTGGGCGGTGCGCCGCGCTTCGAGCGCGCGCCAGACGCGGCACGCCGTCTCGTTAAGCGTGTAGTAGCGCTTGGCGTTCAGATCGACGAGGACGCCTTCCCTGCCGTCGAGGTCTGTGAAGACGATGTGATCGGGGACGTGTGGCGTGCTCATGAAAAACCTTCTCGGCGGATCGGCGCGGCGCGAACTGCTCTCGCCCTCAGGCGACGAGCACGGGGAGTTGTCGCGCCGTTGCCCCGCCCGCGTGCCACGGAATCTTACCGAAACTCTGGAGGCAGAACAAACAGGGCGAGCCGACGAAAAGATCGGGCTCGACGCCGCGCGCGGCGTGCTCGGCGAGCGTGGCGCGGCGGCGCTCGATCTGCTCGTCGGAGATGCGACGCAGGCGCGCGAAGGCGGTCGCGAAATCTTCGCGGTTGAGATCGGCGGCGACGTCCGCGTCCGAGCCGTCCGCGCCGCGGTAGCCCGCGATGTTGCAGCAGAGCGTGAGCCGTCCGCGGTAGTCAACGTTGGAGGCGACGCCGCGCAGGATGGCGCAGGGCGCGGCGGGGTCAACGTCGTAGAAGCCCGCGACGACGCCGATTCGCAGCCGCAGTATGCTGCCGAGCACGCCGATCTCCTGCTCGGCGTGCGCGCGCTCCTCGCGCGTAAGCGCGTAGTCGCGGTCGAACTCCGCGGAAGTCGGGAGCAGGTGCGAGTAGTCAATCGCCATCGCCCCGAGTCGCGCTGCGAGCAGCGCCAACGCTTCGAGCTGCGGCACCGTGTCGCGGCGGATCGGCGCTTTGAAGCTGAACGGGATGGCGTGCGCGTGGCACTTGGCGACGGCGCGGACGAGCCGGACGAAGGAGCCCTCGCCGCGCCAGCGGTCGTGCGCCTCGCGCGTCGCGCCGTCAACGCTGAAGGCGACGACGCGCAGCGCCTCGCGGTTCTTCAAAAGCACGGGGAGCACGCGGTCGAAGTGCCAGCCGTTGGTGACGAAGGCGAAGCGCGACCCCTCGTCGCGCACCGTCTCGACGATCTCCGCGAAGCGCGGGTGGAGCGTCGGCTCGCCGCCCGTGAACGAGACGTACTCCGCGCCGTAGGCTTCGCGCGCGCCGCGGACGACTTTGCGCAGCAGCTCAGCCGGGAAGAAGTTGGCGGGCGTGTGGTAGAGCTGCTCGTCGTCGCGCATGCAGTAGCCGCAGCGCAGGTTGCAGACGTTCGTCAGCTCCACGCTGACGCGCGTCGTGCAGATTTCCACTGCCTGCCGCCTTTGGTTCGGTGTCACGATCTCAAACCCCGTCCGAGACGATCCCCTCCGCGAGCGCGGGCGACGCGAGCAAGTCCGTCCCAGCCTCAAGCTCGAACGCGCCGCAGGTGCGTGCGAGCGCGGCGAGCGTGCGCAGTGAGTCGCGCGCGGTCACTTCGTCGTAGCCCGCCCAGGGGCAGAGCTTGATGAGCCCCGCCATCGCCTCCGAGATCGAAAGCTCGCGCGTGCGACTCCTCGACTCGCGCGTGACGCGCGGGAACAGGACGCGCTGCGGCACGCAAACAGCCGCGCGCGCGCCGGGGAAGACCGACGAAGGCTCCAGCCTGCGCTTCGACGGATCGGAAGCCGCGGGCGTGCCGAGCGACTCGCGCAAGCCGCTCACGCCGGACGCGCGCGCCGTCTCGTCGGTGAGCGAGAAGAGTCGGCGCAAGCCCCGCGCCTCGACGCGCCCTCCGCGCTCGCGAAGAAGCACCATGTCGTCCGTCAGGTACGACCAGCCGCGCGCCGCGAGCTGCACGGTCAGCGTTGACTTGCCGCTGCCAGAAGTCCCCGCGAGCAGGAAGCCTCGCCCGCGCGGGCTGACGACGCAGGCGGCGTGCAGATCGAGGAGCCCCGCGCGTCGCAGCGCCGCCTGGAGCGCGTAGGAGAGCGCGTTGACGACGGCGACCTGCGTGCGCGCGCGTTCGGTCTGACCGAGCCAGACTTCCACGCTCGTGCGCGCCCTCGCGCCGACGGAGACGACCGAGTCGCAGATGTCGAAAAAGAGTTTTCCGCCGCTTGAAAAACAGCGCCCGTGCGCCACGTCGAAGCCCGACCACTCGCGCGGCACACGGGGTACCGGGAGTCTGCTATGGACGCGGATGACGCAAGAGACTGTGCGCCCCTGCGAGCCCGCCTGTTTTCGTTCGAGGAGGAAGCCCGACAGGAATTGCTCGGCGGCGTGTGCCGCGCGTTCGTCCGACGCCTCGACGCTGAGGAGGCACTCGGCGATCTCGTAAGCCGCCGCACGAGCGGGGTGCGGGGCGCGCGGGGGCGGGACTCGTTCAGATCCTATTCCGTCTGGGGACAGCACCGCGGGTCGTCGTTAAGCGACGGCGGTATCGACCGTCGGGGCTTGGAAGAAGGCGGTTGATTCGAGCACGTCAACCGGCACGGAGACGACCGGCTCGACGAACTGCTCCTTCTGCCGCGGGGGCTGGGGCGGCGCGAAGTCGCCGCGCTCGTCCTTCGCGGCGGGCTGGTCGTTCGTCGGGGTGTTCTGCTGTTTGTTCAAGGGTCGTCGTCTCCTCAATCTTTTGTCGTCTGCTGCGGACCGGCGGGCGGCGCGAGGACGAGGCGCAGCGGCGTCGTTTCGTAGTTCGTCAAATTAGTGCGCTGGAAGAGCCGGACGTTCGCCGGAAGTGACCTGACAACCTGCTCCACGGTGTAGTTGTTGAAGTCAACGTCCACGAGTTCGCTACCTTCATATTTCATCTCGAAGGGAATGTCAACCTTGTTGGCGATCTCGAAGAGCACGGCGTTGAGTTGCTGCCTGCGCGCCAGCACGCTCAGTTGGTTGTGGTCGAACTTGACGCGCAGCGGCACGTCCTCCTTCTGCTTGCGCTTCTCGTACTCCTCGGTCCCCTCCTCCGTGTCGCCCTCGATGAGGATCGCCTCTTCCGTGCCCTTGACGACGGCGTCGCGCGCGGGCGGCTCCTCGTTGAAGGCGTAGAGGTAGACGGCGACAGGGCGCTGCTCGCCCGTCTCGCCGCGCACCTCGTAGTCAACGTAGGGCTGCGGCGCGAGCATGCGGAGCGCGCCTTCGAGCGGTACGTTCTCGAACTCGAGCGTGAGGCGCTGCTTCTGCATCAGCGGGCTCAGCAGCACGGGGACGCTCAGCCTCTTCGCCAACTCCGCGGCGACATCAGCGGCGCGCGCGTTCTTCGCCGTGAGCGTGACGGTACGCGGCTGCTCCTTCGAGACGGTCAGGCGCCACGCGGGCTGCTGTTGCTGCGCGCCCGCCTGCCCCGGCTTTGCCGCCTCCGCGGCGGGCGGCTTCGCCGCGGGCTGCGGCGACGGCGCCTGACCTGCCGAGATCGGCGCGAGGGCGGCGCAAGCCGCGGCGGCGATCAGGAGTCGCGAGGGGTAAAACTTCGTTCGCATGACTTAATTCGTCTTTCCTTTACCGCTCAAACTCGTCGGGAGCACGCGCGTCTCCCCGTCAACCGCCGCACGACTTCAGCCGGAGGTGAGATGTGCGTGAACGTTCAGCGTGGGCTCAGGGGCGGCGCGCGGCGAATGTCAAAGGCGTCTGCCTCGCGACGGAGACACAGGATTGTTTCAGGGTTAATTTTCGGTAAACGCGACATCGCGCGTGACCGACGGGAGCGCAAACGGAAGTTAACACAGTCGGCGGCGCGCGGCAATTACCAACGCCTACTTCTTCCCCGCGCGCAGGTGCGGCGGCCCGCCCGTCCAAGCCATCCGCAGCGGTCTCAACAGGTAATAGACGAAGGAGAGGCGGCGCGGCAGCGCCATCGTGAGATCGCGCTCGGTGGGGCGCAGGGCGAAGACGATATATCGCGCACGGTCCGCCCGGCGTTCGCGCGCGCGTAGCTGGAACAGGAAGTACTCGCGCGCGCCGGGGCGCAGCCCCTCCGCCGTGAGCAGACGCGGCGCGAGTCGGCGCGACAGCTTGCGCGCCGAGGCGTCCGACTCGATCAGAAGTTCCGCCCCGCGCGGGAGATCAGCCCCGAACAGCTCGCGCGCAAGATCGAGCGCGACGGCGAGCATCCTCGCGCAGCCGCCTTCGCGCGCGCGTGCTGCGATCAGACGCCAGTCGAGTTCAGCTTCGCGCTCGACGAGGCGGGCGATGTCGCAGAGCCAGCCGAGACGCTCCCAGACGTGCTTCGTGCCGTGAACGCAGAGCGCGAGCAGAAGGTCTTCCGGCGCGAGCGCGCGCGCGGGCACGCCCTCGAATTCGCCCGCGCGGCTGCGCGCCCACAGCCCTTCCGCTTCGACCGCGCGCGAGAAGCCGCGGCTCGCCACATCCCAGTGAAGCTCGACGACGGTGCGGTCGCGGTCGCGCGTGAAGGCGAGGTTATGCTGCGTGCGGCGGACGAACGCCTGCCGCGCCGCGTCTAGATCGCCGTAGGGCGCGAAGCCGCGCGAGCCGAGCGCGTCAATCGCCGTGTCCGTGTCGCGCGCGCGCACGACGATGTCGAGATCGCAGAACTGCCGCAGCCGCACGTCGCCGTAAGCCGCGACCGCGAGCGCCGGACCCTTGTAGGGCATCGCCTCGACGCCGCGCTCAGCGAAGAGCCGCAGCAGTCGCCGCAGCTCGTCCGACAGGTACACGTTCAACGCCGAGGCGCGCGCGAACTGTTCGCGCACGCTCGCGAGCACGTCCCCCGGCACGACCCCTCGACAGAACTCGCTCAACCGCGCGAACAGCAGCGGCACGAGACCGTGTCGCCATGCGAGATCAGAGACCTCCCCCCACTCGACGCCGCGCGCGGACAACTTGACGAGCCGAGCCTTCGCCTGTGCGTCGAGCGACGGACGCCCGCACAGGAGCAACAGCTCCACTTCGGGGGACGCGCTCGCGGTCAGAGTCTTCTCTTCTGCGTGTTCGAGTGTGATCGCCATCGTGGGCAGTTGCGACGAGAGAATCAGTCCGTGATCTTGACGCCGTAGCCGAGCCCGTCGCCGACGCTCAGGATTTCGGCGCGCAGCTTCGGGTGAGCGACGAACTCGCGGTTGAAGCGGCGCAGCGCCTCGGTCGAGGCGGACTGATCGGGCGAGCGCGGCTCGCCTGCGACCTGACCGCCCCACAGCAGGTTGTCGCAGATGACGACTCCGCCGCGCCGCAACAGCGGGAGCGACAGCCGCAAATAGTCGGAATACTCTTCCTTCACCGCGTCGAGATAGACGAGATCGAAGCCGCCTTCGAGTCGCGGTAGCACGTCGAGCGCCAGCCCGCGCTCGACGCGGACGCGCGACGAAACTCCGGCGCGCTCGAAGTAGTCGCCCGCGCGGCGGATCATCTCGTCGTTCGGCTCGATGGTCGTCACGGTTCCGTCGTCCGGCATCCCGCGCAAAAGATGAATCACGGAGTAGCCGATTGCCGTGCCGATCTCAAGTGCGCGACGTGCGCCCGTGGCGCGCGCCGTGATTTCGAGGAAGAGCGCGACCTCTCGATCCGCGATGGGCACGCGGCGTTCGGCGGCGTAAGCCTCCATCTCCGAGATCAGCGCGTCGCCCGCGGGGTGGATTCGTTCGAGGTACTCAGCCTGCTCGCGCTGAATGATGGCGTCAACTCGTGCTTTCATACTTTCCTCGTCGGCGTCCTCTCGTCGCCTGCGAAGCCTGCTCCGATTAGTCTTCCGCCGCGCCCGCCTCTACCGCGGCGACGGCGACGTAGCGGCGCGCGAGTCCCAGCTCGCGCAGCTTGTGCTGGAGCGACTGCCGGTGCATCCCCAGCATCGCGGCGGCGCGCGTCACGTTGCCGCCCGTCTCTTCGAGGCAGCGCGTGATGTAGCGGCGCTCGAACTCGCGCCTGTCTTCGCGGAAGTCCGCCGTGAAGGGGACGCTGAGACCGCCCTCGACGGCTTCCCCGCCCGCCGCTGCGGACGACTGCGCGCGCGCCGGCTTGATCTCTTCGGGGAGATCGCCGGGCTGCAACTCGTTGCCCTCGGCGAGCACGAGCGCGCGCTCGATGGTGTTGCGCAACTCGCGCACGTTCCCCTTCCAGTCGTACTCGACGAGCCGACGCATCGCGGCGGGCGAGACGGCGCGCGGCGGAAGGCGATACTTCTCCGCCGCCGTGCGCGCGAACAGCTCCGCGAGCACGGGGATGTCTTCGCGGCGCTCGCGCAGTGGCGCGATCTCGACGGTGACGACGCGCAGGCGGTAGAAAAGGTCGGCGCGGAAGTTCCCCTTCTCGATCTCCTGTTCGAGAGGGCGGTGCGTCGCGCTGATGATGCGCACGTCAACGGGGATGGAGTCGCTGCCGCCGAGCCGTTCTATCCTTCGCTCTTCGAGGGCGCGCAGGAGTTTCGCCTGCACGTTGGCGCTCATGTCGCCGATCTCGTCGAGGAAGAGCGTGCCGCCGTCCGCCTGCTCGAACTTCCCGCGCCTGCGCGCCGCCGCGCCCGTGAACGCGCCGCGCTCGTGCCCGAACAACTCCGACTCGATCAGCTCCGAAGGGAGCGCCGCGCAGTTGACCGCGACGAACTCGCCGCGACGGCGCGCGCGGCTGCGCTCGTGGATCGAGCGCGCGACGAGTTCCTTGCCCGTCCCCGACTCGCCGCGCACGAGCACGGTCGCGTCCGTCTCCGCGACCTTCTCGATCATCGCGCGCACGCGCCGCATCGCCTCGGAGTTGCCGACGAGCAGCGTGCCCGCGCCGGTCTCCGCCGCGATCCACTCGCGTAAGCGTCGGTTCTCCTCGCGCAGCCTGACGTTTTCGAGCGCATTCTTGACGGCGAGCCGCAGGTCGTCCAACTCGAAGGGCTTCGGCAGGTAGTCGTAAGCGCCCGCCTTCCTCTTCGACCGCGCAGCCGAACGCGGAGAGCGCGCGCCGCATCCCGTAGCGCGCCGCCTCCTCGTCGTCAACGATGAGGAGGCTGAAATCTTTGTACTCGTCTTTCGCGGTCGTCATGATCTGTCAAAACTTCGCGCGCGAATTCTATCGCATATCTTACGCGACCGGCAGTCGCAGCTCGAAGCGCGCGCCCTCGCCCGCGAGCTGCGGGGCGAGACGAGCCTCGCCGCCGACCTCCTCGACGCGCTTGCGGACGATGGCGAGTCCGAGCCCCGTGCCGCGCTGCTTCGTCGTGAAGAAGGGCTCCCAGATTTTACGGCGCAGCCCGGCGGGCACGCCCGCGCCCCCGTCCACGACCGACCAGACGAACGCGCTCTCGTCGCGCCGCAACTCGACGCGCACCGCGCCGCCCGCGGGCGTGGCTCTCAGGAGCTGCCCGACGCTGCGGCTCAGGCGATCCGCCTCGCCGACGATCAGCTCGAGATCGCGCGAGTATTCCGAGGCGACGCGCTCGTCCTCGCCCATCACCTGCGCGATTGACTTGATCGCCGAGAGCGGGTTCTTGACTTCGTGAGCGACCGTCGCCGCCATCTGCCCCAGCGCCGCGAGGCGCTCGCCGTGCGCGAGCTTGCGCTCAAGCCGCAGGTTCTCTTCGAGCAGCCTGTGCTCTTCGACCGCGACGGCGACCTGCCCGGCGAGCACTTCGAGCACGGAGCGCACGTCGGCGGTCAGCGCCTCCGCGGGCGCGTCCACGAGCATCAAGCCGAGCAGCTCCGCGTCGCGGCGCAGCCCGTAAGCAGCCTCGAAGCCGCGCCCGCGAAGCCGCGACTGCCACTCGCCGCCGCCCTCTCTGCCCGCGCGCGCCAGCTCGAACAGGGGCTCGATCCCTTCGTCGTCGCTTGGCGGGAGTTGGTGCAACCCGACCACTTCAACTCTGTCGCGGTGGCGCCCTCCGTTGTCGTCGGAGTTTGAGGATTCGTCAGCGTCGCGCGCCGGCGCGAGGATGAAATTGACGCGGCGCAAGCCCAGCTCGGCGGCGGTGCGCTCTTCGATGAGTCGCAGCAGGTCGGGCAGTTGCTTGAAGCGCGACGACTGCGCCCCGATGCGCGTCAGCACTTCGCGGTAGATCGCCGCCTCGCGCTCGAACAGTTTGTGGAAACGGCGTTCGAGCCACGCGCGCAAGGGGGCGAAGACGAGGGCGAAGGCGAGCACGAGCAGCGTCTCGATGACGCCCGCGCGCAAACCGTAGCGCGCCGTGAGCCACGCCGAGACCGTGCGGATGCCGTAGAGATAGACGACGAGCACGACCGCCGCGAACGTGGCGACGACGAGGCTCTCCTGAATGATCAGCTCGAGGTAGCGGTAGCGGTAGATGTAGTAAGCGATGAGCGCCGTCGGCAGGATCGAGCCGAGGTTGGCGAAGGTGCGGAGGTAGTGTCCGACGTCTGTGCCGCGTCCGACGCCGAGCGCGTAGGCGACGACGAGCAGCGCGGCGATGCCGACGAACGACGCGGAGAGCGTGCGCATCAGCCGCCGCTCGCTCGCGGAGTCGGACGCGCGCGCGATGAGCCAGTCGGTCACGGCGACCAGCCCCAAAACGTAGCCCGCCCACACGCCGAAGGGCAGCACGAAGAACGAGAGCTTCTCCATCATCGGCGCGTAAGCCCCGCGCCAGATGTGCCACACCGAGACGGCGAGGAAGAGCACGGGGACGTAGGAGAGCCACACGCGCGCGCGCTCGAAGCGCGTCAGCTCGCGACCGCGCGCGCGCGCCCAGAGGTGCAGGTGGACGTGGAGGAGTAGCGAGTAGGAGGCGGTGATGCTCGCGACGGCGACCGTGTCCGCGACGCGCAGCGCCGCAGACCAGCGCGCCACGTCGAGACCTAAGACGCGGTGCAGCGCGAGGAAGAGGTTGGCGGCGTGCCACAGACCGATGGAGACGGCGAGCGCCAGCAGCACTCGCTCGGTACGCGCGAGCGCGGCGCGCTGCCGCGCCAGCAGCACGCTCATCCACAGCGGCAGCACCGCGCCGACGCTGTACCCGACGAGCTGTAGGACTTCGAGGAGAGACACGGTTCAAGTGACGAGTGACGAGTGACGAGCAAGACAAGCGCGATGGTTTTGCTCGTCACCCGTCACCCGTCAAGGTGTCGTCGTGCTGCTCGTGTCGAACGGGACGAGCGTGATCTCGACGCGGCGGTTGCGCGTGCGCCCCGCGGGCGTGGTGTTCGAGGCGACGGGCTTGTCGGGTCCCATGCCGCTCGCCTGTACGCGCGCGGCTTCGACGCCCGCCGTGGTGAAGCGCGAGGCGAGCGCGGCGGCGCGATCCTGCGAGAGCTTGCGCAAAGTCATCTCGTCGCCGCGGCTGTCGGTGTAAGCCTCGACGTAGATTTGGTAGCCCGGGTTGTTGGCGAGGATCGCCGCGAGCGGCTCGACGGTTGACGCCGCGTCCGGCGCGAGATCGGCGGAGCGCGCGCCGGCCCAGAGCTTGTCCGAGAGGACGACGGTCAAGCCGCGATCCGCGTCGCGCACCTCGCCGAAGCGCGCGAGCGACTGGCGCAGAGCCGCCGCCTGCTGCTTCATTTGTTCGGCGCGCTGCGCCGCCTGCCGCTGCTGCTCCTCGACGCTGCGCTCGCCCTCCATGCGCGCGAGTTTCACCTTCGTGTCCTCCGACTCGGCGCGCAGCTGCTGGTTCTCGTCGCGCAGCCGCGCGTTCTCCGAGCGCAGATCGCGGACTTGCTGCGTCGCGTTCGCGAGATCGCGATCCGACAGCTCGCGCGCGCGCTCCGACTTCTCCAACGCCGCGCGCAAATCGTCGTTCTCCTTCGCCGCGCTCTCGTTCGACTTCTCCGCCTCGCGCACCGCCGCGTCGCGCCGCGCGATCTCCTCCCGGCGCAAACGCGCAGCCTTGCGCTCGCCCGCGATCTCCTCAGCCTTCGCGCCGAGATCAATCGCGCGCCGCGCCTTGGCGTCAACCTCCGCGTCGGGCTCCTTCAGGCGCCAGGCGTTCTCGGCTTCGGCGAGCTGCTGTTGCGCCTCGCGCAACTCGTCGGGCGCGTCCTGATCCGCCCCGGCGAAGCGCGCGATCTGGATCGCCTGCCGCGCGCCGAGCAGCGACGTGGGCGTGCGCACGTAATCGGGATCGGCGACGTCGGGGACGCGCGCCTGTGAGAAGTAGTCGCTCGTGTTGCCGAGGTAGCGGACGGCGACGGTCGCCACGTCGGCGTTGCCGGGTCGCGCGGGCGGGAGGTTTTCGAGGACGACCATGCGGCTCGGACCGCGCACCTGGTAGTGCGGCTCGGCGGTGACGATCATGGCGAAGGTCTGCAAGGGCGTCGTCGCGTCGAGCTTCGAGTTGGAGAGGAAGCTGCCGTCGCGCTTGATCTCGCCGAGGTTGTCGGCGCGCCCTTCGGGCGTGATCGCCCAGAGCACGTAAGTCGTATAGACGCCGCCGAGCTCGAAGGCGCGCGGCAGGTTCTCGACGCTCAGCTCGACGCGCGTGCCGCGCCGCCCCGTGCGCGTCACCTTCGCCTCGCCCTTCAAGCGCGGCAGCCGCGTCGTCCCGCGAAACTTGACCGTCACGCTCTGCTCGAGCGGGTACGTGATCGCGACCGTCTCGCGCTGCAGGTCGCTCTGCGCGGAGACCGTGAACGCGGCGGCGAGCGACGCGGCGACGATCAGGGAGACTCTTCGTAGGCTCGACGGTCGGCGAGACGAGTTCATGTCGCGACTCCTCGTTTAGGTTCTGGGCTTGCGGCGCGCACGCTTGCAGGACGGGCTTCCGGTTCAATGGATGCGGCGGGTTCGCGCGCGCGTTGCCGACGAAAGCGGCGCGGCGGCGGCGCGGCTCGCGTCCGGAGAGACGTGGCGACTCTGCGGCGCGTTAACCTAGCTCCCTTCGCGCGCGCTTCGCGGCGAGACTCTACCCGCGCGCGGCGCGGCGCTCGGCAGCCCACTGCACGACGGCGACGGCGACCGCGCACAGGATCAGGATGTGGACGAAGCCGCCCTTGCCGCGCAGGACTTGGACGAGCCAGACGGCGAAGAGAACCGCGGCGATGAGCCAGATAAACAACTAGCCGCCCGCCCCGCTCACTGCCGCGGCGCGCCCGCCGGGAGTCCCGACGCGCGCAGCGCGCCGCGCGCGCGGTCGCCGCTGACGATGAGGTTGGCGCCCGCCTCGTCAACGCCGATGGCGACGTTTCGCAGCGCGCCCGACTCGTCCGTCGCGTTCGTCGCGGCGTCGTCCGCCTGCCAGATGATCGTGCCGTCGCGCCCCGAGAAGGCGCGGGCGAACGTGCCTGCGTCCGCCGTGATCACGTCGAGGTAGCCGTCTCGGTCGAGGTCTGCGAAGACGGGCGTGTACGCGCCGCGCGCGCCGCGCGCAGACCAGTTGATCTTGCCCTCGGCGTTGACGACGGCGACGCGCCCGGTGGACGTGAGCATCACGATCTCGATCAAGCCGTCGCCGTTCAGATCGGCTGCGCCGAGTCGCCCGCGCGGCGCTTCGCCCTCGGTGGCGATGCGACCGAGCGGCTTCAGGTCGCCGTTCAAAAACAGCAGACCGTGCTCCGTGCCGACGGCGACGAGCGTGCCGCGCGGGCTGGCGACGACGAGCGGCGGCGTGACGAAAGGCACGTCGAACTTGACGGCGCGCAGGCGCTCGCCGCCCGAGCGCCGCACGTCGAGTTGCGAGCTGGTGAGCGAGAGCACGACGCCGCGCTCGGCGCCGTTCGCGAACGGGATCGGCACGCCGATGACCGCGCCGTCGAGCGGCGCGCGCGAGACGACCGCGCCGCGCGCCGTGTCGAGGAAATAGAGTTGATTCGGATCGTCTGTCGCGACGGCGAGCGCCTGCCCGCCCGCCTCGCCTTCGAGCGCGGCGACGCAGCCGCCCGACGCGCGCCCGCTCAGGCTCGCGCGCCACAGCTCGCGACCCGATTCGCCTTCGAGCAGACGCACGCCGCCTTCGAAAGCGACGAGCACGTTCGACGTGCCTCCTTGCCCGGCGGGGACGACGACGGGCGCGAAGACGCTCGCGGGGTCGCCGCTCGTCCCGGCGTGCGAAGTCTGTCTGCCGGGGACGAAGCGCGCCGTCCACATCGCCACGCCGGTCGCGCCTTCGAGCGCATAGACCGTGCCCTCGGAGTTGACGGCGACGAAGTCGGGCGGCTGACCCGCGCGCAGCCGCGCCGGTGTGACGCGATCAACCCTGCCCGTCACCGCCTCCCAGCCGACGCCGACGGGAGAGCGCAGGAGCGTCGGCTCGACGGGCGTCGGTGTCATGCGCGGCGCGACGGGAGTCGGCGTCGTGCGCGCGATGGCGGGCGCCGGCGTGGTGCGCGGCTTCGCGGTCGGCGAAGGGCGCGGCGTGGCGGCGGGCTTGATCCTCGGGGTGGCGCGTGGCGTCGCCGAAGGCTTCGCGGTCGGGGCGACGGTCGGCGCGAGCGTCGGTCTCGGCGTCGGGCGTGTGAGGCGCGCGAGCGGCGGCGGGACTTCGACGACGAGCGGCGGCGAGTACCTGCCCGTCTCGTCCGGCGCGGGCGCGACGTGCCAGTAATATCTGCCCGCGGGGAGCGAGATTTTGGCTTGGCGTCCTTCGACCGCGCCGTCGTAGATGATGTCGTTGAAGCGCGGATCGAGCGCGACCTGCACGCGGTAGCGGCGCACGCCGGGGCGCGCCTGCCAGCGGAGCGTCGCCACGTAAGTCTGCTGCGAGGCGGCTGACTCCTGAATCCGCGCGCTCGCGTGCGACTGCGCGAACGCGGCGAGCGCGGCGAAGGCGGCGGCGCAGAGGAGGATGGCGGTGGCTGCTTTCGCGGTCGGGGGCGGGAGAGTCTTCTGTTTGGTCATGGCGCGGGGAGTTTATTAGATCGCGTCGTTGAGTTTGTAGCCGACGCCGCGCACGGTCAGCACGTAGTGCGGGTTCTTCGGGTCTGGCTCGATCTTCTGCCGCAGGCGGTTGATGTGCGGATCGACGTTGCGCTGGTAGCCTTCGTAGTCGGTGCTCCACACCTCATCGAGCAGATCGTTGCGCGACCACGCGCGACCGGGCTCGCTCGCCAGGCGTTCGAGTATCTGGAATTCGAGCGGCGTGAGATCGACCGGCTCGCCGTCGCGCGTGACCTCGTGGCGTCGCTTGTCTATGACGAGCCCGCCGATCTCTATGCGATCCTTCGGCTCGCCGTCGGCTTGCGCGCCGCGACCCGTGCGGCGCAGCAGCGCTTCGAGGCGCACCTCAAGCTCGCGCGGCGCGAAGGGCTTGGCGAGGTAGTCGTCGCCGCCAGCCTGGAAGCCGGCGACCTTGTCGTCTAACTGGTTGAGCGCGGTCAGGAACAGCGCCGGCGTCTCGACGCCGCGCTCGCGCAGTCGTTTGAGAACTTCGAGCCCCGTGATGCCGGGCGGCATCGTCACGTCGAGGATGAAGCAGTCGAACTGCTGCGAGAGGGCGGCGCGGAGCGCGTCGTCGCCGCTCTCGGTCTCGACGACCTCGTAGCCGAGCTTGCGCAGATAGTCCGCGAGCAGGAGCCTCATGCTGTCTTCGTCGTCGGCGATCAGAATCTTGCGTCGGGGCTGTTCCACGGACTCCACCTTCTGCAGCGCTGGGTTTGCTGTCACTTCCGAGCCTCCCGATTGTAATGTGAACCGATTATAAGACAAAAGCCCGCGCGGCACAGCAAAAAGTCGCGCACGGCGGCGCAGCCGCGTCGCGCATCAACCTCTTCCGCGAGAAAACTTTAACCCGGTAGCCAACCTTGACGCGCGCGGCGCGCGCTTCGTATAGTCTCTTTTCCGACGACTGACGACAAACCCGCCCCCGCTAAAGCGCCCGACGACAACAGCGACAACGAGAAGCGATGCACGATCTCCGGCGACTCCTAACTTACCTTAAGCCGCACTGGGGGAAATTCGTGCTCGCCACCTTCGCGATGGTCGCGAGCGCCGTGCTGCAG
>JAIVGV010000087.1 GCA_020201365.1 Acidobacteriota bacterium | reverse complement strand
GTTCTACCCCGTGCTCGTGCGCGAAGTCACCGCGGCGCGCGTCAAACGGCACTTCGGCGGCATCTGCAAAGGCGAGGTCGAGCGCTTCGAGCTGCCGAACCTGAAAGCGTTAAACTTTCTCCTGCACGAATCTCTCGGCGGCGGCGGCACGCTCTCGCTGATGACCGACGCGCAGGGCAAAACCTTCTCGACCGCGCTCCTGCGCATGGAGATCGAGATCGCGGACGACGAAGCGCGTTCGCTCGGAATTGAAACATGAGTACCGTGGGCGGCGATCTCTCGAACACAGACCCGCGCATCCGCCACGGCTACGCGCAGGTCGGCGACGTGCGCCTGCACTACGCCGAGTCGGGCGAGGGCGACCGCCCGCTCGTCTTGCTGCTGCATGGCTTCCCCGAGTTCTGGTACTCGTGGCGTCATCAGCTCGCGGCGCTCGGCGAGCGCTTCCACGTCGTCGCGCCAGACCTGCGCGGCTACAACCTGAGCGACAAGCCTTCGCGCGTCGAGGACTATCGCCTGAGCCGCCTCGTTGACGACGCGACCGGGTTGATCCGACACTTCGGCGCGCGCGAGGCGGCGGTCGTCGGTCACGACTGGGGCGCTGGCGTCGCGTGGGCGGTCGCGCGCTTCCAGCCCGAATACGTGAGCCGCCTCGCGGTGCTGCAAGTGCCGCCGTTCCGCGCGTGGGTGGACAACTTCTCCCTGCGCCAGCTCGCGCGCAGTTGGTACATGCTCTTCTTCCAACTGCCGCAGCTCCCCGAACGCTGGATCGGACGAGACGACTTCGCGCAGCTCGCGCGCATGTTCAAGACGACTTCTCGCAGCGGCACGTTCACCGACGCGGACATCGCCCTCTACAAGGAAGCGCTCAAGCGGCGCGGCGCGCAGGGCGGCACGACCGCTCTGACCGCGGGCGTCAACTACTACCGCGCCAACCTCTTCGACCTCGTCGCGGACAGGCTCGCGGGCGGCTCGCGCACCTTCTCGACCGCGCCGACGCTCTTCATCTACGGCGAGCGCGACGCCTTCGTCGTCCCCGAAACCGTGCGCGACGTGGGCGGCTACGTCGCCGCGCCTTACAAGGAAGTGCGCCTCGCGCGCGCCGGTCACTGGGTTCAGCAGGAGTACCCGAACGAGGTCAACGCCGCGCTGCTCCGTTTCCTGTCGGAGGACGAAACGCCGCGCGCGGTCGTTTAGAATTCTTGAAAGGCATTAGCCACAGAGATCACAGAGACCACAGAGAGAAAAGCATTCAGCGCAAATCCGTTCGTTCATCCCTCTGTGATCTCTGTGCCCTCTGTGGCTAACTACAGTCTCGGAATGTAAATCCGCTGTTAGTAATGGAAGAGAAGCCGGTCATCTACGCGGTCGAGGGCGCGGTCGCGCTCGTCACGCTGAACCGCCCAGACAAGCGCAACGCGCTGAACGACGCTACGGTCGCCGCGCTCAAAGACGCACTCCGCGCGGCGGACGCGGACGAAGCGGTGCGCTGCGTCGTCTTAACGGGCGCGGGCGCGGACTTCTGTTCGGGCGCCGACCTCGCTTCGCTGCAAAAAATCTCCGCGGCCTCGATTGACGAGAACCTCGAAGACGCGCGCTCGCTCGCCGACCTGTTCACGTTGATCCGCCGCGTGCGCGTGCCCGTCGTCGCGGCGGTGCGCGGGCGGGCGCTCGCGGGCGGGTGCGGGCTGGCGACCGCCTGCGACGTGGTGCTCGCGGCGCGCACGGCGCGCTTCGGCTACCCGGAGGTGAGGATCGGCTTCGTGCCCGCGATGGTGTCGGCGATTCTCAGGCGCAACGTCTCGGAGAAGCGCGCCTTCGAGCTGGCGACGCGCGGCGGCGAGATCGGCGCGGAGGAAGCCGAGCGGATCGGTTTAGTCAACCGCGTGTTCGACGACGACGCTTTCGAGACGGAGGTCGAATCCTACGTCGCAGCCTACGAGCGCGTCAGCCGCTCCGCCGTCACGCTCACCAAGCGGCTGCTCTACCTGATGGACGGCTTGACCTTCGACGCCGCGCTCGAATCCGGCGTCGAGGTGAACACGATCGCGCGCATGACCGAAGACTGCCAGCGCGGCGTCGCGCGCTTCCTGTCGAAGACGAAGCGTGAATCGTGAACCCGGTTGGCTTGCAACACACCTTGCCCTACCATCCCCGCCGTTTCAACCTTGATCGTTTGACGCGCCCGCGCCGTAACCTTGCCGCTTTTCCGTCCTCCCGCCGACGAACCGGCTGCGATCATCGCGCGCGTTTTAGTCAGCCCGCCCCGACGCACTTGTCCGACTTCATTCGAGCCGAAAAGGAGACGCCGATGAGAGTGTGTTACCGAACCGTTTTGTGCTGCGCGTTCTGCCTTCTAGCTTTTTCCGCCGCTTCCGCGCAACGCCGCCCGCAGTCGAAGCCTTTCCACACGGAGGGAGTTTTCAGCAACATCGCAGCCACGGAGGGCGGCGACTACGCCGGGATGCGGGTTTACCTGACGGACTCGGACGGTCAGTTCTACGCCGCCGTGACCGTCGCCGAAGGCGTGCTGCTCCCGCCCGTGCTCGTCAAGGTGAAGGCGCAGGTCGAACAGCGCAAGATCGAGTTCGAGATACCGAGCGGCGACTCGACGCGCAAGTTCACCGGTACCGTCACGGCGGACGCGCTCACGCTCGTCGAAGGCGGGAACAAAATTGTCCTCAAGAGGAAGTGCGACGACTAACCGGCGCGCGCCAGCCGCGACGCGAGTTCGAGCGCGCACGCCAGCGCGTCCGCGCCGACGCGGCTGACGAGCCCCGCCTCAAGCGCCTCCCGCGCCGACAGACGCCTCGCCGTCGCGAACATCTCGACGGCGCGCGCCGCGCCGACGACGCGCGGCAGGCGCTGCGTGCCGCCCCAGCCGGTGATGATGCCGAGGCGCGCGCCGGGGTGCGCGAAGACGGCGGCGGGCGACGCGACGCGGAGATCACACGCGAGCGCGAGATCGAGCCCGCCGCCCATGCAGTAGCCGTTGACCGCCGCGACGGTGAGCTGCGTCGCGTCGGCGATCCGTTGCATGAGCCGCTGCCCGCGCCGCGCGAATCCTCGCGCCGATTCGGGCGTGAGCTCGCGCAGCTCGCGTATGTTCGCGCCGGAGGCGAAGACGTCGCCCGCGCCCGTGAAGACGAGCGCGCGCAGGTCGGCGCGCGCGGCGAGCCGTTCGATTGTCGATGCGAGTTCTTCGAGTGTGGCGACCGAGAGTGAGTTTCGTTCGGCGGGTCGGTTGATGCGGACGATGGCTGTCGAGTCGCGTTCTTCGACGAAGACGGGTTGAGTTCGAGGGGCGGGTGGCTGAACGTCGGCGGGCGGCTGTCGCGGCGAGTCGTTCATTGTTGCTGGTCGCTCAACCGTCGCTTGTCGTCGCGCCCCGCCGGTCAGGTGCGCGGCTGGACGTTCTCGCGCAGGAAGTTGACGATCTCCTCGGTCGAGGTGCCGGGCAGGAAGACCTCCGAGACGCCCTGCCCCTTGAGCCGCGCGATGTCTTCCTTCGGGATGATGCCGCCGACGACGACGAGGCAGTCGTCCATCCCGCGCTCGCGCAGCAGCTCCACGATGCGCGGGCAGAGCGTGTTGTGCGCGCCCGAAAGGATCGAGACGCCGACCGCGTCAACGTCCTCCTGCAAGGCTGCGGCGGCGATCATCTCCGGCGTCTGGCGAAGCCCCGTGTAGATCACCTCCATGCCAGCGTCGCGCAGCGCGCGCGCGATGACCTTCGCCCCGCGGTCGTGACCGTCGAGACCGGGCTTGGCGACGAGGACGCGGATTCTTCTTTCCATAGTGAGCAGGGAGCCGTAAGCAGTGCGCGGTGAAAGCAGTTTGACTGCCCGCCGCTCACTGCTCGCCGCTCACTTTCAAAACGCAGGCTCTTCGTAAACTCCGTAAACGTCGCGCAGCGCCGAGCAGATTTCGCCGAGCGTGGCGTAGGCGCGCACCGCCTCGATGGTCGCGGGCATGGTGTTGTCGCCGTCGCGCGCGGCGCGTCGGAGCTTGTCGAGCGAGTTTGAGACAGCGCCGGCGTCGCGACGCGAGCGAGTCTGTTCGAGCCGTTCGACCTGGTGCTCGCGCACGGCTTCGTCAATCACGAGGATGTCAACCGTGGCGGACTCGTCGTCCATCGCGTACTTGTTGACGCCGACGATCGTCTGCTCGCCGCGCTCGACCGCCTTCTGGTACCGGTAAGCCGACTCCTGAGTCTCGCGCTGCGGGAAGCCCTTCTCGATTGACTCGACCATCCCGCCCATCGCGTCGATCTTGCGGAAGTAGTCGAGCGCGCCGTCTTCCATCTGCTTCGTCAAGGATTCGACGAAGTAAGAGCCGCCGAGCGGGTCAACCGTGTTCGCGACGCCCGTCTCCTCGGCGATGATCTGCTGCGTGCGCAGCGCGATGAGCGCAGCCTTGTCGGTCGGCAAAGCCAACGCTTCGTCGTATGCGTCGGTGTGGAGTGATTGAGTCCCGCCGAGCACGCCCGCGAGAGCTTGTATCGCGACGCGGACGATGTTGTTCAGGGGCTGCTGCACGGTGAGCGAGACGCCCGCGGTCTGCGTGTGGAAGCGGAGCTGCCACGTGCGCGGGTTCTGCGCCCTGAAGCGCTCGCGCATCTCGCGCGCCCAGATGCGGCGGGCGGCGCGGTACTTGGCGATCTCCTCGAAGAAGTCGTTGTGCGCGTTGAAGAAGAAGCTGATGCGCGGCACGAACTCGTCCACGTCGAGCCCGGCGTCAACGCCCCACTGCACGTACTCGATGCCGTCGCGCAGCGTGAAGGCGAGTTCCTGCAAAGCCGTCGCGCCAGCCTCGCGGATGTGGTAGCCGCTCACGGAGATCGGGTTGTACTTCGGCACGTTCTTCGTGCAGAACTCGAAAGTGTCAACGACTAACTTCATCGCCGGGCGGATCGGGTAAATCCACTCCTTCTGCGCAATGTACTCCTTGAGGATGTCGTTCTGGAGCGTGCCGGAAATTTTTCGGAAGTCCGCGCCCTGCTTCTCGGCGACGACGAGGTACATCGCGAGCAAAACGGACGCGGGCGCGTTGATCGTCTGCGAGACGGTGACCTGTTCGAGCGGGATGCCGTCGAAGAGGACTTCCATGTCGGCTAAGCTGGAGACGGCGACGCCGCACTTGCCGACCTCGCCTTCCGAAAGAGCCGAGTCGGCGTCGTAGCCCATGAGCGTCGGCAGATCGTAGGCGACTGACAGTCCGGTCTGACCCTGCGACATCAAGAATTTGAAGCGGCGATTTGTCTCCTCCGGCGTGCTGAAGCCCGCGAACTGGCGCATCGTCCAGAGCCTGCCGCGGTAGCCCGTCGGGTGTATGCCGCGCGTGTAAGGGAACTCGCCGGGGAACGAGGTGTCGCGCTCGTAGTCGATCTCGGCGGTGTCCGCGGGCGTGTAGAGCCGGTTAACGGGATCGAGCGAGACGGTCTCGAACTTTTGTTTGCGTTCGGGCGACTTGCGCAGCGCGGGCTCGAGCGTCTCGCGCTCCCAGCGCTCGACAGCCTCTTGCTCCGGCGTCGCGATCTCTTTGACTTCGGGCATGGCGCTCTCGTTCCTCTCGCGAGCAACCGTCGCGCGCTCGCGTCAAACGTGCTGATCAGACTTAGAAAAGTATAAGCAGAACTCGATATTAGTTGACGTTCGCGAAGGGTGTCAACCGAATGACTTTTAGCAGTTGGTGCGTTGCGAGGGAGGGGAAAAGCGCGGCTGCCGTTCGGTCATTGGCAGCCGCGCGTGGTCAGGCGGGGACGATCAAAGGTAGCGGCGAAGCGGGCGGCTAGCGGCGGGCGACCGGAGGAACTGTGAATGCTTCACGGCGATATTCCCGTGCGATAAAAAACCACGAAAGCGACGAGGAAAATTAACGGACGCGATCCGCGCAACGTGAATATCAATCCGCCGCACTGGCGACTCTCGCGCGGCTACTCGACCGGGATCACGATCTCGTTGGCGCGCACCATGTTCAGCCGCGTGCGCGCGGCGGACTCGATGGCGCGCGGGTCTTCGCGCAGCCGCTCGACTTCGCGGCGCAGAGAATCGTTCGAGTTGCGGAGCGTCTGCACGTCGGCGTCCATCTGCGCGTAACGCTGACCGGCGCTCTGCATCTGCGCGTGCGTGCGCATCGTCACCGACAGGCAGAGCGCGAAGGTGGCGAGCATGATCATCGTGAAGGCGACCCACGACGGGATGATCCCGCCGCGGCGCCTGACTTCCGCGCGCGTGCCGACCAGCTCGCGCGACAGCTCCGCCGCCGAGAGCGGGAACGTAAGAGCCCGCGGCGCGGGCTGCTGCGCGTCGAGACGCGCGTCAGTCCAGTAAGAATTTGCGACCTTGTTCAATGAGCACCTCCAAGTCTTCAGATGATTCCGATTCGGCGTAGATGCGCACGAGCGGCTCCGTCCCCGAAGGACGCAGCAGCAGCCACGCGCCGTCTTCAAACAGAAACTTCACGCCGTCCGTCCGGTTGACGCCCGCGACGCGCCGCCCGCCGATCTCCTTCGGCTCGCGCGACAACTTCTCCGGCAGCACCGCGGCGATCTCCGGCGTCAGCCGCACGCCGGCGCGCTTCGACTCCAAGCGACCGACGCGCGAGTAAATGCGTTCCAACTGCTCTTTGAGGCTCGCGCCGCGCGCCGCCACTGCTTCCGCCGCGAGCAGGCACGCGAGGATGCCGTCCTTCTCCGGGTAGTGACCGCGGATCGAGAGCCCGGCTG
This sequence comes from Acidobacteriota bacterium, assembly GCA_020201365.1. GTDB lineage: Bacteria > Acidobacteriota > Blastocatellia > Pyrinomonadales > Pyrinomonadaceae > JAIVGV01. Next base: position 410 of record JAIVGV010000087.1, on the reverse strand, counting down.
ATTCCTCACCGCCGAGGATGATCTTGTCCTGATTGATCATCTCGCCGATGTATTTGAATCCGACCGGCGTTTCATAGACGGGGAGACCGCGCGCCTCCGCGACGCGGTCAACCAAGTGCGACGTGGCGACCGAGCGGGCGACGCCCAAATTCCACCCGCGCGACTCCGCGAGATAGTCAAAGAGCAGCGGGATCAGTTTGTTCGGCGTGATGAACGTGCCGTCGCGATCAACGACGCCGAAGCGGTCGCTGTCGCCGTCGGTCGCGAGCCCGAGCACGCAGTCATGCCGCCCCATCGCCTCGCGCAACTCACCAAAATGCTCGTCGTCCGGTTCGGGCGAGCGCCCGCCGAACAGGACATCGCGCCAGTCGTGAACGGTCTCGACCTCCAACCCGTGATCCCGTAAAGTC
>JAIVGV010000246.1 GCA_020201365.1 Acidobacteriota bacterium | reverse complement strand
CGACTGGGTGCAGCGCAACGCCATGCGAACCTGGGACGAGGGCGGGAGTTTTAGCGAGCGCGTCCTCGCCGACCCCGACATCTCCGCAAAACTCTCCCGCGCAGAGATCGAACAGGTCTTCTCGCCCGCGCACTACCTCCGCAACGTGGACAAGATTTTCGCGCGCGTCTTCGAGAACACATCGAGCCGGAAGCAAGAAACGGAACTCAGTGAAGAGGAAGTTCGAGAGAAATTCCAGAAGGATTTAGATGAGGCGTGATGACAACTCGCGCTAAAAGTCTTAGCATTGCCTGTTCTGGGGAGTGTCGAATTTCATGAGAGCAAAAGTTTACGTCACGCTCAAGCCCAGCGTGCTCGATCCGCAGGGGAAGGCGATCCAGCACTCGGTCGAGCAGCTCGGCTACGGCGGCATCGAGGACATCAGGCAGGGCAAGTATTTCGAGATCGAGTTGGACGAGTCCGTGAAAGAAGAAGACGCGCGCGCGACCGCCGAGCGGATGGCGCGCGAGGTCTTGTCGAACCCCGTGATCGAAGATTTCCGCGTGGAGGTCGAGCGATGAAATTCGGCGTCGTCATCTTCCCCGGCTCGAACTGCGACCACGACGCTTACCACGTCATCTCGAAGCACGTCGGTCAGCCCGTCTCCTTCGTCTGGCACAAGGAGACAGACCTCGCGGGCTTCGACTGCGTCATCCTGCCCGGCGGCTTCTCCTACGGCGACTACCTGCGCGCCGGGGCGCTCGCGCGCTTCTCGCCCGTCATGCGCTCGGTCAAGGAGTTCGCCGCCGCGGGCGGGCTCGTACTCGGCATCTGCAACGGCTTCCAGATTCTTTGCGAGGCGGGTCTGCTTCCGGGCGCGCTCATGCGCAACCGCGGACTCCACTTCGTCTGCGAGCACGTCCGCGTCCGCGTCGAGTCAACCGACACGCCTTTCACGAACGAGCTCCGGCGCGGCGAAGTCTTGAGCATCCCCATCGCGCACGCCGAAGGGAACTACACCTGCGACGACGCGACGCTCGGCGAGCTGCAAGCGGAAGACCGCATCATCTTCCGCTACTGCGACGCCGAGGGGCGCGCGACCGACGAGGCGAACCCGAACGGCTCGCGCGACTCAATCGCCGGCATCTGCAACCGCGCGCGCAACGTCTTCGGCATGATGCCGCACCCGGAACGCGCCTGCGAAGACCTGCTCGGCTCCGCGGACGGTCGCGGCGTGTTCCACTCGCTCGCCACGACGCTCGCCGCGGCGTGAGAGTTTAGGAGGTCGCGCGAGTGATGCGTCGCGGGGTCGTCGTCATCGTAGGCGGTTTCGTGCTGGCGGGTCTGCTGCTCGCGCTGTGGCTCGTCGGGCTCGTGACGGGCTACACGGCGGGCGGGCTCATACACCTGCTCATGCTCTTCGCGCCCGTCGTCGCCGCCGCCAGCGTCGCCCTCGGCGTCGTCCTCATCGTGATTGACAAAAACCAGCGTCGTTGACGATCCGCCTCGCTCCCGCAAACCGTCTTGCCCCGCGCCGAACAAAGATCCGACGAGCCCGAAATTCTCACCTGGGCTGAGGTGCAGCGCACGCACCGCATACGCAACGGCGTCTATCAGCGCGACGGTCGCCTCGTCTCCCTGCTCACGGACTTCGGTCGCATCAACCCCTGCTACCCGGACGCGCGCGACCGCGAAGACCCGGACACGATCACCTACACCGGCGCCTTTAACAAGCTCGGTGCGGGGCGCTGGCAGCACACGGGCTTCTGGCGAGTCGTCGCCGCCCGCCATGAGTTCGACGCGGCGGAGAACCGTATGCTGTGGCGGTTCACGCTTAAAAAAGTACTGAGTGCTGAGTGCTGAGAAGAAAACAAGAAATGCGGAGCGCGATCGCCCGCCTTCCGCTCAGTACTCAGCACTCAGTACTCAGTACTTCCCCTCACTTGTCACCCGTCGCCCGTCGCTGCTAATCTTTGCGCCACCCCGGTTTCGTCGAAAGGAGTTTCGAGATGAAAAAAGTATTCGTCCCCTTCGTTCTCCTCGCGGTCGCGCTCTCGGCGGTCGCCGCCAGCCCGCGCGCGTCGTCGGACAACGGCGCGGTCACGCCCGCCGCAATCGGCACGGTCGTCGAGGACTTCAAGCTGCCGGACACCGACGGTCACGAGCACACGCTCGCGTCGCTCAAGGGCAAGAACGGGACGGTCTTGATCTTCATCTCCGTCCAGTGCCCGGTCTCGAACGCCTACAACGAGCGCATGGAGAAGCTCTACGAGGACTACAAGGCGCAGGGCGTCTCGGTCGTCGGCATCAACGCCAACT
>JAIVGV010000365.1 GCA_020201365.1 Acidobacteriota bacterium | reverse complement strand
GGGCGACTCCGCGCGTCGCGTCGCGCGCAGATCGAACGACGTGTCGGCGACCTCACAATCAAACGGCGAGCCGGAAGCCTCGCGCCCTCGCTGGCTGTGGTCATCGCGCGTCTGCTCCACGTCGCCGCCGGCAGAACCCGGCTTCGCCGTCCGGTAGTGGCTCGCGTTCGCCGCACTCGACTTCTCGTCGCTCGCGTGCGACGCGGCGTCTTGTTGTCCGGGCTGTAACGGCTGCGCCATCTGCTTTCACCCGCGGTGGGATTTACGTTGAATGATACTGCAACGCCTCGCGCGGAAAAAGTTCGAGCCCGCGCTCTAGCGCGCGCGTTAGCCTATCGAGGAAGGCTTCGCGCGGGATGAGCTTCGCGCCGAGGCGCTCGACGTGCGGGGTTATCACCTGCACGTCGAGCCAGTCGAGCCCGCGCGAGTGGAGGTGTTCGAGCAGGAAGAGCAGCGCGAGCTTGGAGGCGTTCGGTCTGAGGTAGAACATGCTCTCGCCGGAGAACGCGCCGCCCGCGTCCACGCCGTAGGTGCCGCCGACGAGCTCGTCGCCCTCCCAAGCCTCGACGCTGTGCGCGTGACCCAGCCGGTGCAGCTCGCAGTAAGCCTCGAAGACTTCCTTCGTGATCCACGTGCCGTTCTCCCCGGGGCGAGGCACGAGCGCGCAGTTGACGACGACGCGCGGGAAGGCGGCGTCAATAGTGAAATGGAACGGCGACTGTCGGCGCAGGCGCGCGACGCGGCGCGGGACGTGCAGATCGCCCCACTCGACGATGGCGCGCTCGCGCGGGCAGAACCAAGGGAGCGGGCAGCCTTCGACGGGCCAGGGGAAGATGCCGCGGCGGTAGGCGCTGACGAGGTTCGCGGGCTGGAGGTTTCCGCCGAGCGCGACGATGTCGCCGTAGTTCGCCGCGCGGGGATCGGGGAAGCGCATCGCGGCGGTCGTGCGCTTGAAGAACGTCGCGGGGTGCTGATCTCTCTCGGCGTAGTACATCGCGGCAAGTTACGAAGCGTGCGAGCGGTTTAGAAAGCGATCTTCACCGCCGCAGGCGCAGAGAACCGTAGAGGTCGCGCAGAGGATTCCTCTGCGATAACTCTGCGCGGTCTCCGCGCCTCTGCGGTGAGTGTCCTTTGCCCCTCACGACCCCGCAAAGTTAAGCGTCAACTCCTCGCCTTCCACGGCGACGACGACTTCCCCGCCCCCTTCGAGCGACTTGCCGAAGAGCAGCTCCTCGGCGAGCGGCTCTTTGATCTTCTGCTGGATGAGCCGCGCCATCGGTCGCGCGCCCATCGCGCGGTCGTAGCCGCGTCGGGCGAGCCACGCGCGCGCGTCGTCGGTCAGACGCGCCGTCACGCTCTTTTCGGCGAGCTGCGCGTTGACCTCCCGAATGAGCTTGTCAACGACGCGCTCGATTGCCGCGGAGTCGAGCGCGTTGAAGGCGATCCAGGCGTCGAGTCGGTTGCGGAACTCCGGGCTGAAGGTGCGTTCAATCGCGCCGCGCCCCTTGCCGCGCCCGGTCTCGTTCGTCTGAAAACCCATCCCGCCCGCCGACAGCTCGTGCGCGCCGGCGTTGGTCGTCATGATGAGGACGACGTTGCGGAAGTCCGCCTTCTTGCCGTTGTTGTCGGTGAGCGTGGCGTGATCCATCACCTGCAACAGGATGTTGAAGAGGTTCGGGTGCGCCTTCTCGATCTCGTCGAGGACGAGGACGGCGTAAGGCGTCTTGTTGATGGCGTCGGTCAGCAGCCCGCCCTGATCGAAGCCGACGTAGCCGGGCGGCGCGCCGATGAGCCGCGAGACTGTGTGCGACTCGGCGTACTCGCTCATGTCGAAGCGCAGGAACTCGACGCCCAGCGCTGCGGCGAGCTGCTTCGCCAGCTCGGTCTTGCCGACGCCAGTCGGACCCGAGAAGAGGAACGAGCCCGTCGGCTTCTCCTGGTTGCCGAGACCGGAGCGCGAGAGCTTGATCGCTTTCACGATCTGGGCGATGGCGTCGTCCTGACCGAAGATGACGGACTTCAACTCGCCTTCGAGATCGCGCAGCCGATCCTTCTCCGATCCGGCGACGGTCTTCGGCGGAATCTTCGCCATGCGCGAGATGACGATCTCGACCTCGTTCGCGCCGACCGTCTCGGGTCGCTCGCTCTCAGGCAGCAGCTTCATCGCCGCGCCCGCCTCGTCGATCACGTCAATCGCCTTGTCCGGCAGGAAACGGTCGTGCAGGTACTTGGCGGCGAGTTCGGCGGCGAGCTGCAGGGCTTCCGGCGAGTAGCGGACGCCGTGGTGCTCTTCGTAGTAGCTCTTCAGCCCGTTCAGAATCTCGACGGTCTCGGAGACTGTCGTTTCGCCGATCTCGATCTTCTGGAATCGTCGGGCGAGCGCGCGGTCGCGCTCGAAGGCGGCTTTGTATTCGGGGTAGGTCGTCGAGCCGATGCAGCGCAGCTCCCCGCTGGCGAGCGCGGGCTTCAAGATGTTCGACGCATCCATCGAGCCGCCCGAAACCGCGCCCGCGCCGACGATGGTGTGAATCTCGTCTATGAAGAGGACGGCGTGCGGGATTTTTTTGAGCGCGGAGATGATCGCCTTGAAACGCTGCTCGAACTCGCCCCGGTACTTCGTGCCCGCGAGCACGGCGCCCATGTCGAGCGCGTAAACTTGAGCCTCTTTGAGCACGTCGGGCACTTCGCCCTTGTGAATCTTGAGCGCGAGCCCCTCGGCGATGGCGGTCTTGCCGACGCCCGGCTCGCCGACGTAGATCGGGTTGTTCTTGCGCCGCCGACAAAGAATCTGAATCGTGCGAAGCAGCTCAGGGCTGCGACCGATCAAAGGATCAATGTGACCCTCGGCGGCGCGCTCGACCAGGTTGACGGTGAACGCGGCGAGCGGATCGCGCACCTGCTCAGTCGTGCCCTCTTCGTCCTCCTCGCCCCAACCTTCGACCGTCTCCGGCGCGCCCGCGATCTTCGAGATGCCGTGCGCGAGGTAGTTGAGCACGTCGAGGCGGCGGATGCCTTGGGCTTTGAGGAGATAGACTGCGTAGGAGCGGTCGGCTTGGTAGAGCGCGGCGAGGATGTTGCCGCCGTCCACCTCGCGCTGCCCGCTGCCCTCGGCTTGCAAGAGCGCGTACTGGAGCACGCGCGCGAACATGATCGTCTGCTGCGGCTCGACCGAGCCGTCGAGCTGCTCCATGTTCTCCGCGAGGAACTTCTCAAGCTCGCGGCGCAGCGTCTCGACGTTGCCCCCGCAGTTGCGGATCACCTCCGTCGCCTTCTTATCCGCGAGCAGCGCGAGCAGCAGGTGTTCGAGCGTCACGTACTCGTGCCGCCGCGTCGCGGCTTCCTCGACCGCCGCGCTCAATGTCGCTTCCAACTCTCGCGTGATCATCTTCTACGTCTCCGCGCTTCTTCCGCCGAAGCGTATTTCGGCAGATCACAGTGAAGGCAGTGTCTAGTAAACGGATCGCGATACCACCGCCTGCTGTAAAAATGTTTGCGACAACGCGGACAACGGCGACCGGTCAAATAAATGCCCGAAGCTGCATAACCGGCGAACCACACAGCGACGAACACAGGCGTCGCCCCTTTGGCTGAGTCGGGGATGAGCCAATTAAGCAATGACGCGACGACGAGCGCGACGGGGATAAATGCGACGAAGAAAAATACAGTCGCCCACGTGCCCGCCCGGTGCTGCCGCCAAATCTCTTCATAATCTCTCTTCATCCGCCGCTCTCGTCCGCCTCGACCGTGCAGAGCAGCGGGTACTCGCTCGACTGCGCGAGGCTCGCGACCTGCGCGGCTTTCATCTCGGCGACCTCGTAAGTATAGACGCCCGCGACGCCGACGCCCTCCAGGTGGACTTGGAGCATGACGCGCACGGCGTCCGCCTCGCTGCGCTGGAAGACTTTTTGCAGGACGTAAACGACGAACTCCATCGTCGTGAAGTCGTCGTTGTGCAGCAGCACACGGTAAAGCGGCGGCTTCTTGAGCCGCGTGCGGCTCTCCGTGACTGTCAACTCGCCGCCCTGTAAATCTTCCTTCGCCATGCGTGCCGCCGTCCCGTTTCGGCTAACGAGTTGATAGGATACCAACATCCTTGACCTACCGGGTAGCGGGCAAGCGGCTTACGACCAGTGTAACTTCCGCGCGGTCTGGCTGTTTTTATCAGGGCGGTTTTAACCACATGAAGGAACGATGAAAACAGGACTACAACTGGTAACTCTTACCTTGCTTCTGTTGATGTGCGTGTGCGCTCTGTCGGCATACGCGCAGACGGACGCGGACGTGCGGAGGGAGCTTGAGTCGCAGTACAAACGGCTGGCTGAGGCGCACGACAGGAAAGACCTGAAGACCATCGTCGGGCTGAAAACGCCTGACTTCCACGCCATCTTCGCCGACGGGACGGTCGGCGACAGCGAGACGATGGAGGAGTATTCGCGGCAATTCCTCGCGACGAACGAGCCGCCTTTCAACATCAGGTTCACCATCCAGAAGTTGACCGTCTCGGAGCACAAACTCGTCGCCGTCGCGGAGGTCTTCCAGGAGGCTTCGCGCCGGCGGGAGATGGCGGGCAAGCTGCGCACGGTCGAGACGAGCGTCGTGCAGCGAGAGACGTGGGTGAAGACTGCGGACGGGTGGAAGCTGAAATGCGTGGACAACGTCCGCGATCAAAAAAAGTTCGTGGACGGGAAGCGGATCGATCCCGCCAAGCCTTACAACCCGGACGATCCGCCGTTCAACCCGCCCGGCGGCGCGCTGAAAAATTGACAGACCGGCGCGAGGCGCGGCAGAGTCTCGGCTAAACGGGGAGGGCTCGAGTTTGGCTGAACGTGGGAAGTTGATCCGCGCCTCGGAGATCGGCGAGTACGTCTTCTGCGCGCGCGCGTGGTGGCTGCGCGCGCAAGGCGCAGAGGCGACCGGCTGGAGCGAGGCGCGCGAGCGCGGCACGGCGTGGCACAGGGAGCACGGGCGCGGCGTGAAGTCCGCGCGGAGGCTGCGGCGGCTGGCGACGCTCGCGACCGTGCTCGCGGCGCTGCTCGCGCTCGCCATCTTCGCGGAGTGGTGGCGCGGATGATCTTTCTGTACGCGGCGTTTCTGCTGCTCGCCTGCGTCGCCGTCGCGGCGCACTTCGCGGCGCGCGGTCGTGCGCGCGAGTCTGGACTGCCCGCGGGCAGTCTCGTTTACAGCGACACGGGCTTCGCCGTCGGCAAGCTCGCGCCCGCGCGCGTGAATACGGAGGGCGAGCGGCAGGAGCGCGCGCTCGTCTCGCGCAAGTACGGGCTGACGGGGAGACCGGACTATCTCGTGCGGACGCGCGAAGGGATCGTGCCCGTCGAGGCGAAGTCAACGCGGCGACCCGCGAACGGGCGACCCTACGACTCGCACCTGTTTCAACTCGCCGCCTACTGCCTGCTCGTCGAAGACGCGCTCGGCGCGCCCGTGCCCTACGGCTTAGTGCGCTACGCGGACGGCGAGTCGCGCGTCGAGTACACGCCGGAACTGCGCGAGACGCTGCTCGCGATCATCTCTGAGATTCGGGAAGCGCGGGAGGCTGAAGAGGTTCACCGCAGCCACGACGAGCGGCAGCGCTGCGCGAGCTGCGGCTACCGCGCTGTATGCGACGAGTCCCTCGCTTCATAATTGTAGGGGCAGGGACAAGTCCTCTGCCCGTCGGTCGCGAGCGCGCGAATGAAAGAAGCGCGATCATTCATGGCGAATGATCGCGCTTCTCGGTTTAGCAACTTTGTGGTCGCCGTGCGCAGGGACAAGCCCTGACCCTACAATCATCCAGTCACGTCGTTGCCGCAGGGTTGTCGAGCATGTCGTGGCGCGTGATGATGCCGGTGATGCGCCCGTACTCTTCGACGAGGACGGCGGGGCTCTTCTGCAGCTGGCGCGTCACCTCCGTCGCGCTCGCGTCAACGTCGAGGACGGGGAAGCTCGCGCCCATCACTTCGCTGACGGGCGACTCCAACAGCTCGCGGTTGGCGAGTACCTTCGCGAGCACGCGGTTCTCTCGCAAGCTCCCGACAGACTTCCCTTCCTCGATGACGGGAATGTGCGTCAAGCCCATCTCGTCCATCTTCGCGAGCGCGTCGGCGACGCGCGTCTGCGGCGAAAGATAGACCAGTTGCTTCGGCGCGTGCGCGCCCTTCGTGCCCGCGATGAGTCCGGCGGTCATCTTCTGCGGCTCCAACAGTCGCTTCTCTTTGAGCCACTCGTCGGAGTGGAACTTCGACAGGTAGTGCTCGCCCGTGTCGCAGACGATGAAGACGACGACGCCCGACTCGTCGAGCTGCCGCCCGACTCGGAGAGCCGCGGCGAGGTTCGTGCCCGTCGAGCCGCCGCAGAAGATTCCCTCCTTGCGCCCGAGTTGCCGCGCCAGTTCGAACGACTCGCGGTCGGTGACGTTGATGATCTCGTCAACGTATTTGATGTGGACGTTGTCCGGGATGATCTCCTGACCGATGCCCTCGACAAGGTACGGCGAAGCCTCGCCGGTGCGCCCCGTCTCTTTGTAGGTTTTGAAGACCGAGCCGTAAGGGTCTGCGCCGATGATGCGGATCGCGGGGTTCGTCTCTTTCAAGAAACGACCCGTGCCGGAGATCGTGCCGCCCGTGCCGAGCCCCGCGACGAAGTGCGTGAGCTTGCCCTCGGTCTGCTCCCAGATTTCGGGTCCCGTCGTGCGGTAGTGCGCGAGCGGGTTGGCGGGGTGCGCGTACTGGTTCGGGTAGAAACTGTTGGGCGTCTCGCGCGCGATGCGCTGCGCGGTCGCAACATAATGATCGGGCGTGCCGGGCTTCGCCGACGCGGGCACGACGACGACATCCGCGCCGAGCGCCTTCAGGTATCGCACCTTCTCGACCGAAGCCTTGTCGGTCATGACGAACGTGCAGCGGTAGCCCTTGACCGCCGCCGCGAGCGCGAGTCCGATGCCGGTGTTGCCCGACGTTGCTTCGACAATCGTGCCGCCGGGCTTGAGGACGCCTTTCCTTTCGGCGTCCTCGATCATCGAGATGCCGATGCGATCCTTGACCGAGTAGCCGGGGTTCAGGCTCTCCATCTTGGCGAAGACCTGAGCCTTGATTCCTTCGGTCAGGCGGTTGAGCTTGACGAGCGGCGTGTTGCCGATCAGTCCGAGTAT
>JAIVGV010000245.1 GCA_020201365.1 Acidobacteriota bacterium | reverse complement strand
GATCGTAAACCACGGCGAGCGAGGCGTAAGCGGCGCGCAGCTCTTGACCGACGCGCGACTCCTCTTCGGCGACGTGCCGCGCCTCTTCGTCAACCCGCCGCTCGCCCGCGACCGCGCGCGACTCTGCCTCGCCGGACTGCGACGCGCGCACGCCGCGACGCCCCTCCGCGCCGCCGTGCTCCGGCTCGCCCCCGCCGCCTCTCGACGCTTCTTCGCGCCGCCGCGGTGCGTCGCTTCCGGCGCGCGCGCGCGTGCCGAACTCGATCTGCCCGGCGGCGTGCGCGGCGAGCACCTTGTAGAGGCGGAAGTTGAGCGCGTCGTCGGCGAACTCGGAGACGGCGGCGGGCAGTTGGATCGTGCGCCCGTCGCCGATGCGCGACTCCTGCGGCACCGCCGCGAGCGGCGCCACGTCAACCGCGCGACCCGTCAAGCCCTCGACGTAGAGTCGAAGCGTCTGCGCCACCCCTTCGAGCGCGAGCCCCGCGCGCGCTTCGTCGCCTTGACCGGCGCCGCGCAGCGCGTCGTTGCTCCTTTTGGTTTCGAGCGCGTAGTAGCTGCGCCGCGCGCGCGCGTCCGTGCGCGGCTGCGTTAAGCCTTCGCGCGCCCAGCGCTCGAACTGCTCGACCGTGGCGGACGAGAGCGCGGCGGGCGCGCTCTTCAGGCACGAGATCGCGGCTTCGGCGTCGGCGCGGGCGACCTCCGCGACGACCGAGACGACGCGGCGCGACAGCTCGACGGCGCGCGCGTGCGTCGCAGACCTGCGAGCGAGCGCGCGGAAGAAGTCGGGCGACGAGCGCGCGAGCGCGACGAGCGCGGCGTTGCCCTGCCCGGCGACGGCGCGCGCGAGCGCCGCCCACTCGTCGAACACTTCCGGCGCGAGCCGCATGACCTCTCCGCCCGCAACGAGGACGTGCAGCGCAGCCGCGCCTCCGCGTTCGAGAAAACCCTCCGCCGCGTCGAAGAGCGCGAGCGCGCGCCCGGCGTCGAGCCCGGCGGTCGCCGCAGGGAGCGAAGCCCACACGTCCGACGCCATGCCCCCGGCGCGCGCGGCGAAGGCTTCGGCGAGCTTCAAACTCTCGCGGATGACTCTAGCTCGTTCGTCCGGCGGAAAATTTTTTTTGACGTGGGCGAAGATCGTCGGCGCGGCGTTGATGAAGTTCGCGCTGTGCCGCGCGGAGCGGCGCGCGATCTCGACGGCGATGCGGAAGACGTGCGCGAGCTGTTCGGCGTCGCCGACCGCGCGCGCCACGTCGCCCGCCCCGCGAAAAGTCTCGACCGCGATTGAAGAGGAGAGCGACATCTGCCGCGCGCAGACTTCGAGCAGCGCGGCGCGCGCCCGCGCCGGCACGTCGGCGATGGCGGAGGCGCCCGCCGCGAAGAACTGCGCGCCCGTCTCCGTGTCGGCGTTCGCGAGCCGCCTGCCCAACTCGCCCCACGCGCGCAGCTCTTCGGCGTCGAGCACGCGCGCAGCCTCCGACGCCGCGCGCAGGAACTCGCCGCACGCGCGCAAAGAAACGGGCGCGAGTTGCGCGCTCACCTCGAGCACGACTCGCGCGCGATCCGCGGGCAGGCTCGCCACGCCGCGCGCGAGCTGCGTGAGCGTGCGCCGCTCCGAAGGCGTCGCCGTCTCGCGCAGCCGCTCGTCAAGTGACTCGGCAGCCGAACGCGGTTCGTCCGCGCGACTCGTTACGTCGTCCGCGCCGGACTTTGAAACTTCTTCCCGCTCGCTCACTTGCCGCCCTTCATCTTCCGGTTGAAACTCTCCGACCGACCGCGCGGGATGCTCAGGGACTGCCACGCCGACGACTTGAAGTGCTTGGCGAGGAAGACGATCTGCCCGACGTGGTAGGCGTAGTGCGCGAGCTGGCGGTTGATCGCCATCAGAACCGTGTGCGGTTCATTGCGGATCGCGACCTCGCGCGTCACGTCCGCGGGCTGCAAAGGTTCGAGCGCGGCGAAGGTCACGCGCCAGCCCTCTTCCCACCAGCGCATCACG
>JAIVGV010000086.1 GCA_020201365.1 Acidobacteriota bacterium | reverse complement strand
GCCCTCTGTCTCGACGGGGAGCGCTTCATAACCTTCAGCGTTCGGGCGGACTCGCGCGCGCCGGGGCGGGGCTGGGCGGGCGCGCCGTTGGACGCGCACGCGCTTGAGGCGGCGGGCGCGTCGGACGTTACGCGGTGCGGATCATAGCTACTGTGGGCAGTCCTGTAAAATCGCCGGCAACTCCTTCACGAACGCCGACCGGGCGACCACGCGGTCGAATCCGGACGCGAGCGCGCGCCCGCGCAGCTCCGTCTGGACGTGGGAGAAGAAACCGACGAAGGGGACGTCGCGCAGGGCGGCGTCCGCTTTGAACGACTCGGCGAGCGCGAACGGATCGCAGCGCTGCGACTGGAGATCGGCGACGACGAGATCGGGTCTGTGCGCCCTCGCCTTCTCGACCGCCGACTCGACCGAGCGCGCCGAGTCGTATTCGACGCCGAGGCTTTCGGCTGCGGCGCGAATCTTCGACGCGAAGAAGAGATCGTCAACCGCAGCCAGGACGCGCCTGTTCATCTATAATCACCTCAAGCGAGCGGTCACGCGTGACGGGCGACTGGTGACAGGAAGTAATCTGTTCGTGTTCGTCCGTCGTGCGGATTGTGCAACGCGCGCGCGTTCGTCGTAAAGCGCCAGCCGACGATTGCTCGTACCGGAGATAGCGGGTTGACGGTCTTGGAAATGATTACGAGTCGAAAGAACCCACTGGCACAGCGCGCACGCGAGGCGCGCGGCGGGCGGGCGCGCGACGTCTTGTTCGTCGAGGGGTTGCGGCTCTGCGAGGAGGCGGCGCGGGCGGGGCTCGCAATCGAGGACGTGCTCTTCACGGAAGAGTTCGCGGCGGGCGCGCGCGCGGCGCGGCTGCTCTCGGGGTTGCGTCAGACCGGGGCACGACTCTCGACCGTCTCTGAGGGGGTGCTCGCCTCCGTCGCGGACACGAAGACGCCGCAGGGCGTCGTGCTGCTCGCGCGGCGACCGGCGTGCGACCGCGAGTCGTTCGAGCGCGCGGTCGCAGGCGCGACGCCGCTCGTCGTCGTGCTGCACGGCGCGAACAACCCGGCGAACGCGGGCGCGGTCGCGCGCGTGGCGGAGGCTGCGGGCGCGTCGGGCTTGGTCGCGACGGCGGGCTCGACCGATCTGCTCTCGCCGAAATCTCTGCGCGCGTCCGCCGGGTCTGCGTTCCGCCTGCCCCTGTGGGCAGGCGCGGCGTTCGACGAAGTGATCGGCTGGTGCAAGGCGCGCGGCGTCGAGACGTTTGCGACCGATCTCGCCGCGGGGAGGTCGCACACGGAGGTTGACTGGCGCGGCGCGCGCGCCGTCGTCATCGGCGCGGAGGCGGGCGGGCTGTCGGCGGGAGAGGCTGCGGCGGCTGACGCGCGCGTGCGGATTCCGATGCGCGCGCCGGTCGAGAGCCTGAACCTGGCGGTCGCCGCGGCGGTCGTGCTCTACGAGGCGGCGAGGCAGCGCGGGTTCGACGAACGATAGTAAAAGTGCTGCGGCGACAGTTTCACTCGGCATCCCCTTCGCGCCTCCGGCGTGAAATCTTCCTCACGCGGAGGCGCCGGAGGCGCGAAGTAGGACAGTCAGGCTGTTTGGAAGCGTGCGCTCTTAGTTCGCTTCTCGCGCCTCTCGTCGGCAGCCGCGTTTTTACCCTTTGTTAAGTTTCCCCGTTTGCCTTTAGAATAGTCCCGCAAGCAATCCGACAAAAGTTCCCTCCCCTGCCGCGGCGCGCGATTTGCCAACGGCAACTCGGTCGCGAAGTTTCGCCGCGACGTGGCTTCCCCCGCCTGCGCTGAACCCGCGCGCGGCGGCGACGTATCTTGAGTTTATGGACGAGACGGGAAACAAGCCGGGCGGTCAGAAGCGCGACGAGGCGCTCGTCGAACGCCTCCTGCGGCGCGTCTTCGACCGCGTCGGCGCGGCGGTGGATCGCAAGCTCGGTCGCGAGGGCGACGCGCAGGCGGCCTTCACCACCTCGCGCCTCATCGAGCGCATGGAGCGTTTGATTGACGAGCGCGTGCGCCAAGACCCGCAGCGCGGGCGGATCGCGCCGCACCTGATGCGGCTCAAGATCGAGTGGGGCACGCACTCGGAGGCTCCGCCCGAAACGATCAAGGAGCTGGAGAACGAGGTGCTCGCCGCCGCCATCGATCACATCAACGACGCGCGCTACCGCACGCTCGCGCCCGTCGAGGTCGAGACGGTCGTGGACATCTTCACGAGCGGCATCGCGGTTGACCCGACCTTCGGCGAGTTCGAGGACGAGCTGAAGCGCGAGGACGAAGAGCGCCAGCGCGCCGAAGCGGGCGAGCCGCCCGTGCCGCACACGGCGCCGGGCGTCTTTTCGCCTTCGAAAGACGTGAAGGTGCTCGCGCGCGTGACCATCCAGAGCGAGACGGAGGAGGTGCCGCTCGCCTTCCGACCGGGCGGGCGCAGGCTCGGCGTCGGTCGCGCGACCGACGCCGACCTCTATTTAAATCACCCGAGCGTCTCGAAGATTCACGCGGCGCTGTTGATGAACCGCGAGGGGACGCTCATGGTCTCCGACACGGGCTCGACCAACGGCACGTTCATCAACGGTCGCCGGATCAGTTACGGCGAGGCGCGCCAGATCGAGGACGGCGACGTCGTCGGCTTCGGCGACGCGGAAGTCAGATTCAGAAAGGGATGACGGGTGACGGGTGACGGGTGACAAGCAAGAAGGAAGCCGTTAGCTGTTAGCTTCGGGTTTACTTGTCACTCGTCACCCGTCACTTGCCGCGAGCACTTATGGTTCTTCTCCAAGCACTGCCCGAACGCCAGCCCGCGATGCTGAGTCTGATCTACACGGCGGGGCTGGCGCTGATGATCCTGTGGCTCGCCGTCGGACTCGTGCGCGGGATGCGCCGGCGTCATTCCGCCCTCGCGGCGGTCGCGCCGGCCGACATGCCGACGGAAGTTCGCAAGCGCCTCGGCGCGATCACGACCAACCGTGGGCTCTACGCGCTGCGCTGGCTCTTCGTCCTGCTCGCGCTCACCGTCTTCGGCTTCCACTTCTACTGGGCGCACTACGCGCCCGCCGACAACGAGCGCTTCCAGGAGCTTTCCTACAAAGACCTGCGCAACCGCCGCCTCGCCGAGTCAACGCTGCGCGGGTGGATACTCGACCGCACGGGCAAGCTCGACAGCGCGCTCGCGCTCTACCGGCGGCAGCCCGACGGCAAGATCGAGCGCGAGTACCCGTTGGATCACGAGATGGCGCAGCTCTTCGGCAGCGACCGCGGCGACCCCGGACTCGAGCGCGCGCTCTTCGGCGTCCAGAGCCAAGCCGCGCCCGAAGCGCTCGACGTGGCAATGGAGAAGGACGTGAAGCTGCCCGCCAACCTCGACGTGCGGCTCACGATCAGCGGCGAGCTGCAGAAGGCAGCGGTCGAGCAGTTGAAGGACAGGCACGGCGCGGTCGTCGTCCTCAACCCGCAGACGGGCGAAGTGCTGGCGATGTACAGCAACCCGTCCTACACGCTCGCCGAGGTTCAGGACGAGGAGAATTGGATCAAACTGAACGCCAACGAGCGCGACCGCCCGCTCGTCAACCGCGCGCTCGGCGCCTACTACGTGCCCGGCTCGACGTTCAAGACGGTCGTGATGACCGCCGCCTTTCTGAACGGGATGCAAGACTCCGTCTTCTCCGGCTACCCGGGCGGCTACGTCGCGGAGCCCGGCGCGAAGCCGATCACGGACGACAACGGCTCGTGCGAGGTCTGCGGTCCGATGCACATTGATCAGGCGCTGATGATTTCGAGCAACCAGTTCTTCGCCCAGATGGCGGTCAAGCTCGGACCCGAGAAGCTCGCCGCGACCGCGAAGCTGCTCGGCATCGGCACATACGACGACGCCAACGATCTCCTGCGCGGTCGCAAGCGCCCCGACATCTGGAACGCCAGCAGCCCGGCGGTCGCGCGCGCGCTCGCGCCGCGCGAGTCCACGATCCTCGCGAGCCCGAAGATGCGCCGCTACGATCTCGCGCTCGAAGGCTTCGGGCAGGGCTACGCGGGTCAGCAGACGCCTTTTCAGATGGCGATGATCGTCTCGGCAATCGGCAACCTGCAGGGTCAGTTGATGAAGCCGAAGATCGAGTACGATCTCCCGCCAGCGGTCTTCAACCCGGTCATGCCCGCGCAGATCGCCGCCGAGGAGCGGCGCATCATGGGGCTCGTCACGATGGGACCTTCGGGCACGGCGACGAGCGTCTTCGCGCCGACCGTCACCGCCGCCGGGATCAGTTCGGGCGGCAAGACGGGCACGGCGCAGAAGGACGTGCCGGAGTACGATCCGAAGACGGGCGAGATGAAGACGGAGAAGAAGTACGAGCGCGACCGGCGCGGCAACATCATACGCGAATACGAAGTGCCGATCATCTCGCCGGAGAAGCGCATAGACAGTTGGTTCCTCTGCATCGCGCCGCTCGAATACCCGCAGCTCGCCATCGCGGTCATCGTCGAGGGCGGCGGCTACGGAGCGCGCGCCGCCGCGCCCATCGCCGCGGCTTTAGTCTTAAAGGCGCGCGACCTCGGCTTGCTCGGGCAAGCCGCGCCGCCCGCCGCGCAGCCCGGACAGCAACCGCCCGGGCAACCGCAACGACAAGGGCAGACGCAAGGTCAACAGCCGCAGCGCCAGCCGCGCCCGCAGCGACAGCCGTCGGCGAACGCGAACCAGCGCATCGCGCAGCGTTGACGGGCGGCGGGCGAAACCTTCTGCGCCAGTCTGAGTTTTGAATTGCGAACGTCCGAGATGAGTTCCCGAGGAGTAGTAGTCCAGTTATGAAGAACCGTGCCTCGTCGCACCTGCTCGCGCTGCTGCTGATCTTCGGCTTTCAGGTCGCGGGCTACGTCGCCGTCTATCGCGCCGCTCTCCTGCGCGGCTACGAGCCGACGCTGGTCGGCGCGGTGCGCGATCTGCTGATGTACGCCTTCGTCCTCGGCATCCTCTTCTGGCTCGCGCGCGCGCGCCACTTCCGCGGCAACTGGGTGCTCTACACGACCGCCGTCCTGCTCTTCTCCGTCGGCTCGCTCGTCCAGTACCGCCTCTACAGCGACCCCGAATACAACTCGCGCAACAAGGCGGAGGCGCGCGCCGAGAAGACGCAGGTCTTGCGCGAGCGCTTCGTCAACGAGTATTACGGGCCCGACAAGAAGCAGATCATGGGGATGCCCGCGACGCCCGCCCAGGCCGGCGCGACGCCCGCGCCCGAACAGATCCACCGCTCGAACATCACCGCGACGGGCGCGATCACCTCGACCTACACGTGGATTCCGATCCTCTCGTTCGCCGCGCTCGTCTTCGCCTACTGGGCTTGCACGCGCGACGGCTTCCTCGACTGGGTGCAGCGCCACAGCTTCGTCGTCGTGCTCGTCACGTTAGTGCCGCTGCTCGCGGCGGTCGCCACGTCGCACGCGGGCAAGGCGCTCGGCAACATGACGCCGTGGGAGCCGTCGAAGATTCCCTTCCTCTTGGGCTTCGCCGGGATACTCACGGCTTACTACCGCGACCTCGCCAAGACCTACTGGGGACTGCCGCGCGCGCAGGCGATCATCCCGCTGCTCGTGATGGCGATCATCCCCTTCCTGCCGTTCTTCCTGCTGCAAGACTTCGGGCAGATGCTCGTCTTCAGCGGCGCGTACGCGACGCTCTACCTCGTCGCCGTCAGAAGGTGGCCGCAGCTCCTCGTCTTCGTCGGATCGGTCGCCCTCGTCATCGGCGTGCTCGTCGTCGGCTCGCTCCCGCCGACGGTGCAGGAGAAAGTGCCGCTCCTGCCGACGCTCGCCGCGCCCGTCCAGGCCGCGCTCCCGGCGCGCATCAAGCAGCGCTTCCACCTGTGGCTCGACGGCTTCGATCCGCCCTCGCCCGACACGCCCTGGTGGAAGAACGACTACGAGGACGCGCTGGCGCGCGACCAGCGCATGCGCGAACTCGCCGAGCAGAGCCCCGCGATGCAGAAGACCGTGAACGTTGACGTCTGGTTCGACCGCATCGCCTTCCAGCCTTCGCAGGCGACCTTCGGCATCGCATCGGGCGGCGCGACCGGGAGGGGCTTGGGGCTCGGTTTCGCGGAAGTGATCCCCGTCGCGGACTCCGATTACATCTACGCAGCCATCGGCGAGGAACTCGGCTTGGTCGGCGGGGCGGTCGTCGTGCTCGCCCTCATCGTCTTCGTCGCGGCGGGGATGCGCACGGCGATTGACGCGCGCGACATGTTCACGAAGCTCTGCTCCGCCGGGCTGACGGCTTTCATCGGCTTCCAGGCGATCGTCAACATCGGCGGCATCACGCGCGCCCTGCCGATGACGGGCATCACCCTGCCGTTCGTCTCGCACGGAGGCTTCAGCCTGATCACGAGCTTCGCCATGCTCGGAATGCTCCTGGCTTTCTCGCACCGCAACGCGCGCGACGCCGAAGTCGCCCCCGCGCCGCGCGGTCGCGTCCACAGCGTCACAGCCCCCGCGGATGTGCCTGTCATACCGGAGGCGGTCGAATGAGCGCACAGCAGTCGCAACAGCCCGTACTCGAAACTGCTTCGATCTCGGATCGCGGTCTCAACGAGAAGCGACCGCAGAACGAGGACTCCTTCCTGCTCGACGCCGAGCGGCGCATCTTTGCCGTCGCCGACGGCGTGGGCGGCGCGAACGCCGGGGAGGTCGCTTCGCAGACGGCGGTCGAAGTCTTGGACGAGGCGTTCCGCCATCACCAGCCCGGCGAGGACGCCGAAGACCTGATGGAGATCGCCATCCAGCGCGCCAACGCCTCCATCCACCAGATGTCGCGCGAGCAGAAACAGCTCGCCTCGATGGCGACGACCATCGTCGCGCTCCACCTCGACGGGCGGCGCGCGACCGTCGGTCACGTCGGCGACTCGCGCCTCTACCGCCTGTCGCCCGACGGCAAGCTCCACCGCGAGACCGACGACCACTCCGTCGTCGAGGAGGAGGTGCGCGCCGGGCGGATGACCGCCGAGCAGGCGGCGCACCACCCGAGCCGCAACGTCATCAGCCGCGCGATCGGCGCCGAGTCGTCGGTCGAAGTTGACATGAAGACCCTGGAGGTCGAGGACGGCACGATCTTCCTGCTCTGCTCCGACGGCATCACGCGCCACATCCCCGACGCGGAGCTTTCCGCGCTGCTCCGCGAGAGCG
>JAIVGV010000364.1 GCA_020201365.1 Acidobacteriota bacterium | reverse complement strand
ACTACGACTCGTTCACCTACAACCTCGTCCAGTACCTCGGCGAGCTGGGCGCGGAGGTCTGCGTGCGCCGCAACGACGAGACGACGGTCGAAGAGATCGAGCGGAGCTTGCGACCTGAGAAGATTCTGATCTCGCCGGGACCGGGCGCGCCGCGCGAGGCGGGCGCGACGCTCGACGTGGTCAAACACTTCGCCGGTCGCGTCCCCGTGCTCGGCGTCTGCCTCGGGCATCAGGCAATCGGCGAGGCGTTCGGCGGTCGGGTCGTGCGCGCGCCCGCGCCCGTCCACGGCAAGCCCGCGCAAGTTCAGCACGACGGGCGCACGGTCTTCGCCGGGATGCCGCAGCCGTTCCGCGCCGGTCGCTACCACTCGCTCGTCGTCGAGCGCGCGACGCTCCCCCCCTGTCTCGAAGTCTCCGCCGAAACCGCGGACGGTCTCGTGATGGGCTTGCGCCACCGCGAGCTGGCGGTCGAGGGCGTGCAGTTCCACCCCGAGTCGATCATCACCGAGGGGGGGAAGCGGCTGCTGGAAAACTTCCTTCGGTCGTGAAGGCGGTTCGGCTAAAGAATTAATTGTCAGCCGCGCGCGTTTCTGATATAACGCCCCCGCGCCTCAGTCAGGGTCTTCGAACGATACTCAGCGGGCGTGCCTCCGCTCACGCCCATTCCATTAACTTCACGAACCGGGAGGACAAATCATGGCAGACGCAAAAGGCAGCGATTTCTATGTCGGACTCCAAGGGATCAAACTTCCCAAGGATGCCGAAGAACGGATCGCCAACGCGATCCGCAGAGCGGTCACGCGCGAGCTGGCGTCGCTCGATCTGCGACCCGCGCGCGGGCGTAGCGGCACGGGCGGCGGCGGCAAAGCGCCGACGAAAGGCGGCGCTGGCGGCACGGGGTCGGTTCCTAGCGTGATCAACAAGAAAAACTGGTACGGTTTCATTCTGCTGAAGGCTCTCGGCGGTTTCCAGGGCGTCTCCGTTGACGCGGGCAAGAACATCCAAACGCAGAACTTCCAGCAGGGAGTGAGGTGACCGACTCCGACTCCGACGCCGACACGATCCTCTGCCCGAGCGCGAACTGCCGCGACGGCGCGCTGCTCGTCGGCATCGTCATGCCCGACGGGCGCGTCGCCTTCACGAGCGAGAGGATCGTCGTTGACGAGGAGTTCGTACAGATCGCGCGCCGGGGCGCGTCGCCGGAGAAGCGTTTCCGCTTCGGCTCGACGTGCGTCGAAGGCGCGTGCGCGCAGTGGACGGGCGAACGCTGCGGGGTGATTGACGAGGTGCTGCAAACGGTCAACCCCCGCGGCGCGCCCGGCGAGCTGCCGGACTGCTCAATCCGCCCGCAGTGCCGCTGGTTTCACCAGTCCGGCGCGGCAGCCTGCGTCGCCTGCCCCGAAGTGATCACGGACGCGCGCATGAGCGTCGAATAACCCGCCGCGACCCCGCCCAGCCTCCGGGACGACCGGCTCGCCCCTCCTCACGTTTGATGGTAATTTAAGGGCGGCGCCTCCGCCGCTCGCTATGACCGACGACGCACCGCACGGCAACGAAGCACCGACGTGGCTGCCGCCGACTCCCGTGCGCCGCGACGGGGCTGCGGGCGGCGCGTCTCTGCGCGCGCTCTTGCCGCGGCTGATGCGCGGCGAGAACCTCGCGCGCGCGGAAGCCGCGTCGCTCTTGGACGCGCTGCTCGACGGCGCGGCGACCGACGCGCAGATCGGCGCGGCGCTCGTCGCGCTCGCCGTCAAGGGCGAGACCGTCGAGGAGCTGGCGGGTATGGCTGAGGCGATGCGCGCGCGCGCCGCCCGCGTCCCGTCGCGGCACGCGCTGCTCGTTGACACGGCGGGCACGGGTTCGAGCGTCGCCAAGACCTTCAACGTCTCGACCGCCGCCGCCTTCGTCATCGCGGGCGCCGGCGTGGCGGTCGCCAAGCACGGCAGCCGCGCCGCGACGAGCCGCTCGGGCAGCGCCGACGTGCTCGCCGCGCTCGGCGTCAACGTCTCCTGCGCGCACGGAACCTCCGCCGCCTGCCTCGACGCGCACGGCATCTGCTTCATGTTCGCGCCGCTCTACCATTCGGCGACCGCGCGCGTCGCCTCCGTCCGGCGCGAGCTCGGCGTGCACACGACGTTCAACCTCCTGGGACCTTTGACGAACCCCGCGCGCGCGCCGCGACAGATCGTTGGCGTGTGGCACCCTTCGCTCGTCGAGAAGATAGCGCGCACGCTCGCCGCGCTCGGCACGGAGCGCGCTTGGGTCGTCCACGGCGCGGACGGGCTCGACGAGGTGACGCTCGCGGATCGCACGCTCGTCGGCGAGGCGCGCGCCGGAGAGGTGCGCGTCTTCCACGTCGCGCCCAAAGACTTCGGGCTGGAACGCGCGCCGCTCGACGATCTGCGCGGCGGCGACGCGGCGGAGAACGCGCGCGTCATCCGCGACGTGCTCGCCGGAAAACGGCGCGACGCGGCGCGCTCGCTCGTCGTCGCCAACGCCGCCGCCGCGCTCCACGTCGGCGGCGCGGCAGAAGACCTGCGCGAAGCCGCGCGACTTGCCGCCGAGAGCGTTGACTCCGGCGCGGCGCTCGCCAAGCTCGAAAAGCTCATCGAAGCGACGAACGCGACGAGTTGAGCGGCGCGGCTGGCGACCGAAAGAGTCGAGGATGCGCGACGGCGCGCGCCGTCCCGGCACGGCGGCGGGCGTCGAGACGGTGAGGCTGTTCGTGGTGATTGGTCGGTGGAATAACTTGACGAGCGCACGAAACTTTCTCGAACGGATCGTCGCCGCGCGCCGCGAGTCGGTCGCGCGCGCCGCCGGAGCGCGCCCGCTCGCGGAGGTTCGCGAGCGGGCACGCGCCGCGCGCCGCGACGCCGAGCCGCACGCGCTCAGCCGGCGGCTCGCGCGCGGAGGCGCGCCCAACGTCATCGCCGAGATCAAGCGCGCCTCGCCCTCGAAGGGCGTGCTGCGCGGCGACGTTGACGTGGTCGGGCTCGCGCGCTCATACGAGCGCGGCGGGGCGGCTGCGATCTCCGTGCTCACGGAAGAAGAGTTCTTCCGCGGCTCGCTCGATGATCTGCGCGCGGCGCGGCGGGCGGTCGCGCTGCCCTTGCTGCGCAAGGATTTCGTCGTCTCCGAGTGGCAGGTTTACGAGTCGGCGGAGGCGGGCGCGGACGCCGTACTGTTAATCGTCGCCGCCCTCGACGACGCGACGCTCGCGCGTCTGCTACGGCTTGCGGAAGACGAGTTGAGGATGGACGCGCTCGTCGAAGTCCACACGGCAGGCGAGCTACGTCGCGCGCAAAGTGCGGGCGCGCGGCTCGTCGGCGTCAACAACCGCGACCTGAACACCTTCGAGGTCTCCGTCGAGACTAGCTTCGCGCTGGCGCGCGTCGCGGAGCCCGGCGCGCTCCTCGTCAGCGAGAGCGGTCTCGCCGCGCGCGAACAGCTCGAACGGCTCGCCGCCGCAGGCTTCAAAGGCTTCCTCGTCGGCGAGACGCTGATGCGCTCTGACGACCCGGAAGCGGCGTTGCGCGAGTTGAGCACGCCGCTTGACAGATAGTCAGTCGTCGCGCCGGTTGGATCAGCATTCAGAATGGCACTCGTCAAAGTCTGCGGCATCACGAACCTTGAGGACGCGCTGGCGTCCGTCGAGGCGGGCGCGGCGGCACTCGGCTTCAACTTCTACCGGCGCAGCCCGCGCTACGTCGAGCCGCGCGTCGCGCGTCAGATCGTCGGGCGCGTGCCGAAAGAAGTCCTGTGCGTCGGCGTGTTCGTGAACGAAGGAGGGGAGACTATGAGGCGGACGCTCGCCGAGTCGGGGGTCGGGGCGGCGCAGTTGCACGGCGACGAGACGCCGCGCGAGTGCGCGTCGCTCGGCTTGCCGCGCGTGATCAAGGCTCTGCGCGTGGGCGACGACTTCGAGCCGGGGCGCGCGGCGGAGTTTGATGTCGAAGCGATCCTGCTCGACTCGTTCAGCGCGTCGGCGCGCGGCGGGACGGGTCGGACTTTCGACTGGCGGATGGCGCGGCGGGCGCGCGAGCTGGTGCCGAGACTCTTTCTCGCGGGCGGTCTGACGGCGGAGAACGTGGCGGCGGCGATCAAGGCGGTCGAGCCTTACGCGGTGGACGTGTGCAGCGGCGTCGAGTCGTCGCCGGGGCGGAAGGACTTGGGGCGGCTGCGGGAGTTCTTTGCCGCGGTCGCGCGTGCGCCGGAGGAAGAGGGCGCGCGGCGCGGCGCGGCGAGAGAAAAGCCTTGACGCCTTGCCGGAGTGATCGGGTATGCTGCAAGGTCGAAGTTCTGAAGTCGCCCCTCCCGTAAGCGCCCCGGTTCGGCGGCGCGGCAGTCCTCCCGAAGCGAGCCCCTGCGAATCTCGAAGCGTTGCCCCGCACAAACCCGATGAGCGCGACCGCGCAGGCTGACGACAAGAAGAACGCGGCGAGGGAGCAGGGGCGCGTCCTGCTCGTCACGGACGACCCGGCGCGCGCCGACTGCCGCGAGGCTTTGGAGCGCGCGGGGCTGGCGGTCGTCGGCGTCGCGGGGAGCGCGGCGGCGATGGTCGAGCTGCACCGCTCGCGCCCGCATCTCGTCGTCGCGAGCAGCGAGCTGCGTCGCATCACGGCGGGCGAGCTGGCGCGCTCGCTCGCGCAGTCGGCTGACGCGATGCCGCTCGTCTTCGTCGGCGAGGCAGAGTCAGGCGTCGAGCGAAGACGCGCGGCGATTGCTACGGGTGCGTTCGACTACTTCCGTCTGCCCGCCGAGATCGAGCTGCTGCTCGCGCGCGCGGCGCAGCTCGTCGCGCTCCGGCAGGCGATGGAGCGTCTTCGCGCCGAAGCCGACCGCGACTACCTGACGGGGCTCGCCAACCGTCGGCGCTTCCGCAACGCGCTCGGTCAGGAGGTCGAGCGCTGGCGGCGTTACAGAGTCCCTTGCGCGCTGCTGCTCGCCGACATCGACTTTTTGAAGAAGATCAACGACGCCTTCGGTCACTCGGCGGGCGACACGGTGATCCGCCACGTCGCCGCCGTGCTCACGGAGCACTCGCGCGACAACGACACGGCGGCGCGGCTCGGCGGCGAAGAGTTCGCGCTGCTGCTGGCGGGCGCGGACGCGCCGAGCGCCCTCGCCGCGGCGGAGAGGTTGCGCCGGGACGTCTGCGCGCAGCCGCTCGAAGGGATCGGCTCGGTCTCCGTGAGCCTCGGCGTCGCCGCCTGCCCCGCGCACGCGACGCGCGAGCGCGACCTCTACGCCGCCTGCGACGCCGCGCTCTACCGCGCCAAGCGCGAAGGCAGAAACCGCGCGGCGGAAGCGGACGCGCAGACGTGAGTCGAGACTGAGCCCTCGCCCGTCGCCGGTTTTACCTCCGGCGCACGATGAGCGACAATCGTGCCTTCGCGATTTACGATTCAGGGTTTTCGATCTCACGATTGGCGATTCACGGCTCTTATGAGTTTCCAACCGGACGAGCGCGGGCACTGGGGCGCATACGGCGGGCGGTTCGTGCCGGAGACTTTGATGGCTCCGCTCGAAGCGCTGGCGGACGCTTACAACACGGCTCGTGACGATCCGTCCTTCCGCGACGAGTTCGAGTCTCTGCTGCGCGACTACTCGGGTCGCCCGACGCCGCTCTTCTACGCCGCGCGCCTCACCGAAGTCGCGGGCGGCGCGCGCGTCTTCCTCAAGCGCGAAGACCTCTCGCACACGGGCTCGCACAAGATCAACAACGCGCTCGGACAAGTCCTGCTCGCGCGTCGCATGGGCAAGCGGCGCGTCATCGCGGAGACCGGCGCGGGTCAGCACGGAGTGGCGACCGCGACCGTCTGCGCGCTCTTCGGTCTCGAATGCGTCGTTTACATGGGCACGGAGGACGCGCGCCGTCAGGCGCTCAACGTCTTCCGCATGAAGCTGCTCGGCGCGGAGGTGCGCGAGGTTGACGCCGGATCGCGGACCCTGAAGGACGCGATCAACGAGGCGCTGCGCGACTGGGTGAGTTCGCCCGCGGAGACTTACTACCTCTTGGGGAGCGCGCTGGGACCGCACCCCTACCCCGTCATGGTGCGCGACTTCCAGTCCGTCATCGGTCGCGAGGCGCGCACTCAGTTTCTGGAACGCGAGGGGAAGCTGCCGGACGCGCTCGTCGCCTGCGTCGGCGGCGGGTCGAACTCAATCGGTCTCTTCCACCCGTTCCTCGCCGACGCGGGCGTTCGCATGATCGGCGTCGAAGCGGGCGGGCGCGGAGACAGGCTCGGCGAGCACGCGGCGCGATTCAACCGGCGCGGCGGCGGGCGACCCGGCGTGCTGCAAGGGACGATGAGCTACGTCCTGCAAGACGAGCGCGGGCAGATCGCCTCAACTCACTCGATCTCCGCGGGGCTCGACTACCCGTCAATCGGACCCGAACACGCCTACTTGCACGACGCGCGCCGCGTCGAGTACACCTCCGTCTCCGACGCGGAAGCGCTCGCAGCCTTCCGCGCGCTCTCCGAACTCGAAGGCATCATCCCCGCGCTCGAATCGGCGCACGCCGTCTCCTACGCGCTGCGGCTCGCGCGTGAAATGAGCGGTGAGCAGACGATTATCGTCAACCTGTCGGGGCGCGGCGACAAAGACGTGCAGACGGTCGCGGGACTCGGAGGCGAGTTCGCCGCCTCTGAGGCTGGCTCGCGGGACGCGACGCGGGGCGGGGAAGCGTCGTGAGTCGCATCGCGGAGACCTTCGCGCGCCTCCGTGCCGCGGGGCGGCGCGGCTTCGTCCCGTTCGTCACGGCGGGTGATCCCGATCTCGAAACGACGCGGTCTCTCATCCCCGAACTCGCACGCGCGGGCGCTGACGTGATCGAACTCGGCGTGCCGTTCAGCGATCCGATGGCTGACGGCGTGGTGATCCAGCGCGCCTCGGAACGCGCGCTCAGGAATCGCGTCTCCGTCGCGGACGTGCTCGCGCTCGTGAAGGCTGTGAGCCGCGAGACGGACGTGCCGGTCGTCCTCTTCAGTTACTTTAATCCGCTGCTCCAATTCGGGCTCGAACGGCTCTGCGCCGAGGCGCGCGCCGCGGGCGTTGACGGCGTGCTCGTCACAGACCTCGTGCCGGAGGAGGCGGAGGAGTTCGCGCCGCTGCTCCGCGCGCGCGACCTCGACATGATCTTCCTCGCCGCGCCGACCTCGACCGACGGGCGTCTGAGAATGATCGCAGAGCGCGCCTCCGGCTTCATCTACGCCGTCTCGCGCGC
>JAIVGV010000363.1 GCA_020201365.1 Acidobacteriota bacterium | reverse complement strand
ACGTACCACTGCGGCCCGCCGAAGCTCATCCGATCCGTGTCGTTGACCGTGCGCCCCGTGCCGATGCAGAGCATCACGTCGTGCGCCTCGTAGTCGTCGCGGTAGAGGTAGTGCGCGTCGTTGGTGGCGACGAGCGGGATGCCGGTGCGGCGCGAGAGTTCGACCAGGTTCTTGTTGATCTTCTGCTGGTCTTCGAGCTGGTGATCCTGAATTTCGAGGAAGTAGTTCCCCTTGCCGAGGATGTCCTGAAATTCGAGCGCGCACCGCGCCGCGTCGTCGAGCTTGCCGTTCTTCAGGTGCGCCTGCGGGACGCCCGACAGGCACGCCGACAAGCCGACGAGCCCGCCGCCGAACTGCGACAGGAGTTCCCGATCAATTCGCGGCTTGCGGTAGAAGCCTTCCGTGAAAGCCTTTGAAGTCAGGCGCGTGAGGTTGTGGTAGCCTTCGCGATCCTTCGCCAGAAGGATCATGTGGTTGTACGGCTTCTCGCCCTTGCGCGTCTCCGGCTTGTCGAAGCGGCTGCCGGGGGATAGATAAATTTCACACCCAATCAGCGGCTTGATGCCGTGCGACTTCATCTCGCTATAAAAAGAGACCGCGCCGTAGATGTTGCCGTGATCGGTCATCGCGCACGCCTTCATGCCGAGTTCTTCGACGCGCCTGGCGAGCGGCTTGATCTGGATGGCTCCGTCTAGAAGGCTGTAATCGGTGTGCAAATGCAGGTGTGCGAAGTCTGGGGCGTTCGGCATGAGAGCTTAAACTGTCCGGCTTTCGACTGCGGCGATCTGAATGGAAACAACGACTGACGTGGCGGAAACTTTTTAGGTCATCGGCGACGAAGAGTCAAGAGGCGTCATGAGGAAAGAGAAATCGCGCCGAGGATTGACGCGAAAAAAATCCAGACGAGATAAAAGCTCAGACGAGACGAAAGTCTCGTCTGAGCTTTTCGATTCTCGTCGCGCGCCTTCGTCCGTCGCGCGTCGCGCGCAGTCGCCGAAATTTTCGCGCCGCCCGCGCGCCGCTCACCTGTCGAAGTCCACCGCGACGGTGTTGCCGCCGCTGATGACGACGCCGACGCGCTCGCCCGCGCGCGGCGCGTAGCGACCCGACAGCAGCGCGGCGGTCGTCGCCGCCCCGCCCGGCTCGGCGACGACGCGCAGGGTCTCCCACAGACGCCGCTGCGCCTCGCGGATCGCGTCGTCCGTGACGAGCACGACGCCGGAGACGAATTGCTGCGCGATGGGGAACATCAGCTCGCCGACTCTGCGCGGCGCGAGCGAGTCCGCGGCGTAGCCGCCCGCGGGCGCGTCCACGGGGCGACCGGCGGCGAGCGCGCGCTCAAGCGTCGGCGCGGCTTCCGGCTCGACGCCGACGATCTTCGCCCCGCCCTCGTACCACGCGGCGACGCCGCCGACGAGACCGCCGCCGCCGACGGCGACGAGCACGGTGTCGAGCGCGGGCGCTTGCTCGTCCAGCTCCAAGCCGAGCGTGCCCTGACCGAGCAAAGTCTCGACCTGATCGAAGGCGTGAACAACCATCGCGCCGGATTCGCGCGCCCACTCCTCGCTCGCCGCGAGCGCGTCGGCGTACAAGTCGCCTCCGACCACAAGCTGCGCGCCGTAGCCGCGTATGCGCGCGAGCTTCGCGGGCGACGAGATCGCGGGGACGAAAACCCGCGCGCGCACGCCGAGCTTGTGCGCCGCGTAGGCGACCGCCGCGCCGTGGTTGCCGCCCGACGCCGCGACGACGCCCGCCTCGGGAGCCTCGCGCGTCAGCAGGTTCGTCAGCGCGCCGCGCGCCTTGAACGAGCCGGAGTGCTGCAACTGTTCGAGCTTGAAAGTCAGCGGCGTGTCCTTGAGACCGAAGTCCGCGCCGTCAACTTCGACCGTCGGCGTGCGCCGCACGTGCGCGCGGACGACGTCGTGGACGCGCGCGATGCCCGCGCGATCAATCAACGGTTCGTGTGCTGCGGTCATTAAAAACTCCCTTCGCCCGTGTCGTTAAAATAACTCAGCCGCCTCAGTCTTCCGCGCGCCGCGCGCGTCCGGCGCGAGCCGCCCTCTGGCGGGCGGGGTGGAACTTGTTTAGAATGGCGGCGCAGTGCGTCCGTCGCGGCGAGCCTCTTCGCCCGCCTCTTCTTACACACACCATGGCGACTCTAGCCGCAGGCGATCTCGTCGGTCGCTACCAGATCATCTCGCAGCTCGGCGCGGGCGGCATGGGCGAAGTCTATCTCGCGCTCGACACGCAGCTCGACCGCCGCGTCGCGCTGAAGCTGCTCTCGCCGGAGCTGAAGGCGAGCAAGGAGCGGATGCGGCGGTTCGGGCAGGAGGCGCGCCTCACCTCCTCGCTCAACCACCCGAACATTCTCACCATCTACGAGATCGGGCACACCGACGCGGCGAGCTACATCGTAGCCGAGTTCGTCGAAGGGCTCACGCTCAGAAAGCACCTCTCGCGCGGCGCGCTCAAGCCCGCCGAGGCGCTCGAAGTGGCGACGCAGGTCTGCGCCGCCTTAGTCGCCGCGCACGCGGCGGGCGTCGTCCACCGCGACGTGAAGCCCGAGAACGTCATGCTCCGACCGGACGGCTACGTGAAAGTCCTGGACTTCGGGCTCGCCAAGCTGACCGACGAGGTGGCGCTCAAGCCCGCCGGTCCCGATCTGTCGACCGCCACGCACGTTGACACAGACCCCGGCGCGATCATCGGGACGGTGGCTTACATGTCGCCCGAGCAGCTGCGCGGCCACGCCGTTGACGCGAGGACCGACGTGTGGAGTCTCGGCGTCGTTCTCTACGAGATGCTGACGGGGCGCAGACCCTTCGAGGGGGCGACGCAGACCGATCTCATCGTCTCGATCCTGGAGCGCGCGCCGACGCCGCTGCCGCCCGACGACGACGAGATTTCCGAAGAGCTGCGCGTCGTCGTCGCCAGAGCTTTGAGTAAAGACCGCGAGGGGCGGCACGCGAGCGCGAGGGGGCTGTACGAAGAGCTGAGCGCGCTCGGCGCGGGTCTGCCGCGCGAGGCGCGGCGCGTGCGGCTCGCGGGGCGCGTCGCGTTTGAGGGCGCGGACGGGGCGACCTCGCGCGGCGGGCGCGCGACGGGCGAGACCGAGCGGGGCTTCGCGCGCACGGGTCGCGTGAGGACGGCGCACCAGACGCTGGGCGCCGAATACCTGTGGAGCGGGATCAAGCGGCACGGCACGGTCTCGCTCACGCTCCTGCTCGTCGTCGCCGCCGCGCTCGGCGGTCTGCTCGTGCGCCAACGCTGGCGCGCCGCCGCCGTCGGCGCGAGCCGCACGACGACTGCGGCGGGCATGAAGATCGAGACGCTCGCCACGTCGAGCAGCGCGCTTGAGGCATCCATCTCGCCGGACGGTCGCTACGTCGCGCTGGTCACGGAGGACGCGGGGCGGCAGAGCCTCGCGCTCAAGTCGTTGGAGACCTCCGCGGAGACACAGCTCGTCGCGCCCACGGAGGCGCGCTACCGCGCCCCGCGCTTCTCGCGCGACGGCAAGTACATCTACTACCTCGAACAGGGCGCGGGCGAGCCGACGCTCCTGCGCGTGCCCGCCGGCGGCGGCGAAGCGCGCAAGCTGCTCGACGGAGTGAGCACGCCCGTCACCTTCTCGCCCGACGGCAAACGTGTTGCGTTCGTCCGCCGCAAGGGCGACACCACGGCCCTCGTCATCGCCGACGCGGACGGCGGCGGAGAGCGCGAGCTTGCGGTGCTCGGCGGCGTGACTACCTTCAGCGTGATACGGGACGTGAATAACAGCCCTTCGTGGTCGCCCGACGGGAGAGCAATCGCCTGCCCGACCCAGAGTTTCGGCGAGACCGCGCACATGGACGTGACGGAGGTGCGCGTCGCCGACGGCACGACGAGGGTCGTCAACGCGCAGCCGTGGTATCTCATCGGCGAAGCGGCATGGCTTCCCGACGGCACCGCGCTCCTGATGAACGCGAAAGACAGTTCGTCGCCTTCGAGCGTCTTCCGGCTTTGGCGGCTCGCATACCCAAGCGGCGACGCACAGCCCCTCACCAGCGATCACGTCTCATACCGCGGCGTAACTCTGACAGCGGACGCACGGGCAGCTCTGACGACGCAGGTGCGCCTGACCTCCAGCGTTTGGGTGATGACCGGTGACGATCCGAAGCGCGCGGAAAAGCTGCCGTCCAGTCAGGGTAAGGGAAACAGCGGGATAGCTTGGGCGGGCGATGGCGGGCTCGTCTATACCTCGCAGGAGGGCGGCAACATTGACATCTGGATCATGGACGCGGGCAGCAACTCCAAACGCCTGACCGCCGACGCGAGCCCGGACGGCGAGCCTTCGGTTTCAACTGACGGTCGCCACGTCGCCTTCATCTCGGATCGCAACGGCGCAACCCACGTCTGGTTGATGAACGCGGACGGGACGGATCAGAGGCAGTTGACCTTCGGCAGCTACGAGGACGCGCCGCAGATCACGCCCGATGGTAGCTGGGTCGTTTACCGCGCCGCAGAATCAGCGCGCGACAGCATCTGGAAAGTCCCCTTGAGCGGCGGCGAACCGACGCGGATCACGAACCGGATCGCGCGGGGACCCGTCCCTTCACCCGACGGGAAGCTGCTCGCCTGCTACTCGAAAGATAACGGGGAAGGGGCGGTATGGAAGCTGACCGTCCTTGACTTCGCCACCGGGCGCGTTATCAAGACGTTCGACGCGCCGCCGGCGGCAGTCCAGCAGTGGCACGGCGCGCGCTGGACGCCGGATGGGCGCGCGCTGACCTACATCGTCACGCGCGGCGGCGTCTCCAACCTCTGGAGTCAGCCGCTCGACGGGAGCGCGGCGCGGCAGTTGACCGACTTCAGCGAGGATCAAATCCTCGCCTTCGCTTGGTCGCCCGACGGGAAGCGCTGTGCGCTCGTGCGCATGATCCAGTTGACAGACCTCACGCTGATCGAAGGCTTCGTCTGACGCCCGCCGCGCGTGCTTTCCGCGTCCCGCTCTCGCGGGCTATTTATTTTTATCCTTATCTTTATCGTCCCGATCCTTACTGCAGATGCGACGTCCGAAATCGTCGTACCAACAATAGTAGACGGTTCTGTCCAAACCGTCGCCCCTCACCTCGATCTGGACCTCGCAGTCGCCCGTGGTGCTGATCACGATCTGGCTGGCGGACGTGGAGGTGACCACGATCTGCGAGCCTTCGGTTGTGATCTGGACGGTGTCGCCGTCGCCACCTGAGGTCCGCGAAGCGGGGTACTCGCCGTGCGAGTGATGCGAGCCTGTCTTGTCTGTCATCGTTTGCCTCCTGCGGTCTAGGGGCGCGCCGGGGCGCGCCGGAAAGTTGTGTGACGCGATGAGCCGCCGCGCGAGGCGTCGGTCTAGTTATAGACACGACGATGAGGACTCAGCCTTAGTCAGCCCGGCGGCAGTTCGCTTAGCCCTGAAGCCTTAGCAAGAACAGTGCCGCGTCAGTCGGCGGCTTCGTCCGCCGCGCCGTGTTCGTCGCCGCGCGCGTCGCGGCGGGGCGCGTCGCCCGTCAGGTTTTGCAGCTCCGACTTCATATTCAAATTCCGGACGAGCCGGTGCAGGTTGTTCGCGTTGATGCCGAGCAGGCGCGCGGCTTCCGTATAGCTGCCTCCCGCCTCCGTGACGGCGCGGCGCACGATCTGGCGCTTCGCCTCGTTGACCGCCTCGTGGTACTTCGTCGCGGCGACGCCGCCCGCCGTCTCGTGTTCGAGGAGCGCCTCGGGCAGATCTTCCGGCAGGATCGTGTCGGTCGAGCCGAGCACGACGGCGCGCTCGACGGCGTTCTCTAGCTCGCGGACGTTGCCGGGCCAGTCGTAGGAGGCGAGCGTTGCGCGCGCGCGCGGCGAGACGCCCTTAATGTGCCGGTTGCAGCTCTCCGCGTACTTCGCGACGAAGTAGCTGACGAGCAGCGGGATGTCCTCGCGCCGCTCGCGCAAGGGGGGCATCGCGACGGAGACGACGTTGAGGCGGAAGTAGAGGTCTTCGCGGAACGAGCCGCGGCGGATCGCCTCTTTGAGATCGCGGTTGGTCGCGGCGATCAGGCGGATGTCCGCCTTGATGGCGCGCGTGCCGCCGACGCGCGTGAACTCGCGCTCCTGTGTGACGCGCAGCAGCTTCGCCTGGAGCGCGTGCGACATCTCGCCGATCTCGTCGAGGAAGAGCGTGCCGCCCTCGGCGACTTCGAGCCGCCCGCGCTTGAGCGCGTGCGCGCCCGTGAACGCGCCCTTCTCGTGACCGAACAGCTCGCTTTCCAGCAGCGACTCGCTGAGCGCCGCGCAGTTGACGGCGAGGAAGGTCTTGTCGGCGCGCGGGCCGTTCTGGTGGATGGCGCGCGCGGCTAACTCTTTCCCCGTCCCCGACTCGCCCGTGATGAGCACGTTCGACTTCGCCGGGGCGACTTTCGAGATGAGGTGCAGCACCCTGCGCATCGGCTCGCTCTCGCCGACGAGGCTGTGGCGCAAGCCTGTGTCGGAGCGCAGCCGACGGTTCTCGCCTTCGAGCCACTCGACGTGGCGCGCGTTCTCCAAAGCCCCGACGGCGCAGTTGGCGATGGCTGTGAGCAGCCTTAGCTGCTCGCGCGTGAAGCTCACCGAAGGGTCGCTCGTGTCGAGGTAGAGCACGCCGAGCGCGCGCCCCGAAAGCACGAGCGGCACGCACACGAGCGCGCGCACGCCGAAGTCGAGGAGGCTCTCGGACGTGCCCAAAGCGCCGTCGGCGAAGACCTCGTTGCTCAGCAGCGAGACGCCTTCGCCCAAGACCTGCCGCGCGACCGTGCGGCTGACGCGCACCGGCGCGCCCGGCTCGGCGTCCCGCTCCAGACCGAACGCGTGGGTGAACTCGCCGGAGTCCGCGTCGGCGAAGAGCAGCGCGGCGCGCTGCGCCGGGACGACCGAGAAGATCTGTTCGAGCAGCGCGCGCTCTAACGCCGCCAAGCCGCGGATCGAGTTGACCGTCGTCGCGACGCGCATCAGCGCGCTCAGGTCGCGCGCCATCGGGTAGAGCGCGTCTTCGAGGCGGAACCTGACGGCGGACTTCGTGAGCAGCGTGCCGTCTTCGAGCCGCACGTTGTTCGAGGCGGAGGAGACGTCGTCGTCGCGCTGCAGGAAGAGGAAGAGCGAGCCGCCGATCTTGATCCGGTCGCCGTGCTCGAGCTCGCGCTCCTTGACGGGCAGCTCGTTGACGAAGGTGCCGTTGTGGCTGTCGAGATCGAAGACTTTGGGGCGACCGCCCTCGCAGGTGATG
>JAIVGV010000085.1 GCA_020201365.1 Acidobacteriota bacterium | reverse complement strand
TCACTTTCTGGATCGCCGACCAGACCGTCTCGCAGACGCGCGCGACGCGCGCCCAGTCTTTCTCGGAGACGAAGTGCGGTCTGAGGTACGGCGAGAGTCGCCGCCCGCCGAAGACGAGCCCGGCGCGTTCCAGCCCCGCGTCGAGCATGGCGCGCGACGACTCGGCGAGTTCGGCGTCCTGCAAAAGTTGGTGATAATATGCGACCGCGGCGTTCAGCATTATTCCGAATGAGTTCCGTCGGGTTGAAGATCGAAAGCGGTGTCGGTCGCTAGGGTATCACAACTCGCCCCGCCGGATCGTTTCAAAAACCCATCGCGCAATTGGTCGTTCGTCACCCCACACCCCGGAAGGAGAGTTATGAAAGTTGAGCGTGAAGTGCTCGAGAGACAGTTGGCGGAGCACCGCGAGACGGCGCGACGCCTCAAGGCTTACATCCGAGAGCTGACCGAGACGGCTGCCAAATGCGGCACCGACTCGACGCTTCTCGATGAGGACATCATGATCGCGAAGAACGACTCGCAGTATCACGAGGAGGAGGCGGAGCGGCTCGGCGGGTTAATCGGGGAGCAGCGCGACAAGGTCGTTTTCTCGGTGTACAAAGACGCGGCGGGCGAGTGGCGCTGGCGTCTGGACGCGACGAACGGTCGCGTCGTCGCCGACTCGGGCGAAGGCTACGCGCACAAGCAGGATTGCCTCCACGCCATCGAGTTGGTGAAGGGATCGAAGGGCGCGCCGGTCAACGAAAAGGGTTAGGCGGGGTCGTCAGTGCTGGGGGGCGGGTCTTAGCTTGAGCGCCAGCTTCCCGCCCTCGCGCAGGACGCCGAGCGTGACTTCGTAGTTGGCGTCGGTCGGCGGCTTCGCAGCCCAGCCGAAGGCGAGGCTCGGCTGACCGTTGACGGTCTCGACGACGTCGCCGACGCGCAAGCCCGCCGCCGCCGCCGGGCTCTCCGCGCGGACTGCGACGACGACGAGCCCCTTGTCCGTCTTCGTCACGCCGTTGATGATGTTGGTCTTGATGAACGCCGCCGTCACCGCGCCGAACGCGGCGAGCGGCTTGGCGGCGAAGCTCGGTCGCGCCGCGCTCGCCGCGCGCAGGCGCGCCTGCGCCTCCTCGAACTGCCGCCGCAGCCTCGCGTAACTCTCGTCGAGCTGCCGGAAGGAGACTTGCGCCGCTTGCAGCTTCCCGAGCAGCGCGAGCCGCTGCGTCTCGATCCGCGTGGCGAGCGCGGCGTCGTGGTGCGGCGGTGCGTTGCGCGCCTCCTGCTCGTCGAGCAGCCGCAGTTCCGACTGAAGCTCTAGAGACCTTGCCTCGGCGCTCTTCGCGTCAGACTGCGCGCGCAGCAGTTGCGCCTCGACGGCGTAAAGCTCCGCCTGCGCGGTTTCGAGCGCGGGGTTCTGCGCCTCGCTCAAGAGCACGCGAAGGCTAAGCTGATTTCCGCCGCGCAGGATCGTGAACTGCGTGGGCGCGTTGCCGCCGAGCTCCTTGAGCAGCCACGTCATGTCCTCGACGCCGCGGACGCCGTGCGCGCCGACGCGCGAGACCACGTCGCCCGCTCGCAAACCGGCACGGGCGGCGGGAGAGCCCGGCGCGACCGACGTGAGCACGACGCCCTGCTTCGCCCGGAGCAGCGACTCAGCCTGTTGGCGCGACCAGCCGTGTTGGAGGAACAGCTCCGGCTGCGTCGCCGCCACCGCGTCGCCGCGCACGCCGAGCCACGGCTGCGGCACGCTCGCGCGCCGCACGCGCACGCGCTCAGCCGCCGCGCGCACGGTCTCCGCCGAGAGCAGCGTCGTCTCGCGCCCGCCGCTCTCCTCGACGATGCCGATGAGCGCGCCGTCTTCGGTCAGTGCCACGCCCCCAGCCCACTCAGGCGAGACCTGCGGCGAGTCGAAGCTCACGGCAATCGCCCTGCCCGAAGGCGAGCGGCGCACCTCCTTGAGCGTGCCCTCGATCTCCCCGAGGTTCATGTAGAGCACGCCCTCGTCGCCGACGGGCGCGTCATCCCTGCGAGGCGCGGGCTTCGTCTCGGCTCGCGCGGCCGCGACGGGGAGCGCCGCCGTCGCTGCCGGCGCAGCCGCGGGAAGCGGAGCCCACACGCAGACGCGCTGACCGACCGCGGGCACGACGCGCGCCTCGCTCGAAGGCGTCTGTAAAGCCTGACTCGACTCGAAGAGCGAGAGCCCCGTGCTCTGATCGACGCCGACGAAGCGCGCGTCGAACTGCGTGCCGTCGGCGCGCACGAGCGTGAGGCTCGACTGCTCCGGCGACGAGGGCGGGCGCAGCTCCGGGAACGATGCAGAGAAGGCGAGCAGATCGGCTTCGGGCTGCGGCAGGCGCGCGACGACCGTGCGACCGTCGCCGAGCACGTAGCCCGCCACGATGTTAGTGCTCACGAACTTGTCGTCGAACGTGCTCGCGAACGACGCGTCGGGCGGCGCGACGACGGCGCGCAAGCCCCAGCCGCTCAAACGGTGCACGACGGCGACGACGGGCGGCGCGGGCGACTGCGGCGCAGACGCCGCGGGGCGGCGACCGAACGGCGGGCGCGCAGACTGCGCGCGCGCGGGCTGCGGTCGCCGCCGAGTCGTGGCGACCGCGGCGGACGTCGTCGCCGTCGCCGCCGTCGGAGTCTGTCCCACCTGCTGCGCACGCGGGACCGTGAAGACCGAAGCGAGCGCCGCGACTGAAAGGATCGCGAGCTGGCTCGGCGGCAGCGCGCGACGCACGATCCCGTGCGCGACGCCGCGCGGATGAAAGCGAGTCTGTTGAATCAATCTAACCACTGGCGTGAGTCCTGCTGACAAATCACAGCCGACCGATGCGGACAAAAACTCTGCCGACGCGCCCGCGCGTCGGCACGCGATCACCACACGCCCTGCGTCGGCGTGAACTTGGCGGTGGTTGTGCGAGTGCGCTGCGCCGGCAGCCCGCGCGCGCCGAAGGTGACGGGATCGACCGAGACGACGCGCGACGCGCCGCGCGAGTCCGTGAACTGCACTTCGAGCGGCTGCTCCGGCACGTTGACGGGCAGAGGGATCGGCGACGCCGTGTAAATCTTCAGCCCGCCCTCGGCCAGGACGTTCTCGCCGAGCGCGCGCGGCTCCGGCTGCACCTCCGCCAGCTGCCGTAATGCTTCGCGCGGCACGACGAAGCGGTGTTTGCGAGCCGCGTCGCGCGTCGCGCTCGTGAGCTTCGCGGGCGTCGCGCCGGCGTCAGGCGGCTCGCCTTCGCTTGATCGCTTCAAGTTCCGCCCGCCGCTCGGCGGCGTCGCCTGCGCGAGTTTGTTAGCCGCACCGTCGCTCTTCGCAGCGTCGCTCGCGGCGGCGGTCGGCTCGACCTCCTGCCGCGTCGTCGGCGTGTGGATGAACAGTCCGAGCGCGACGACGAGGCACGCGGCGGCGGCGACCCACGCCGCGCCCGGCACGAAGCCGCGCCGGCGAGCGCGCGAGCTATCGGCGCTCTCCGCCCGCGCCATACGCGCGCGCAGACGGAACTCGAAATCGTCGGGCGCTTCGACGCGAGCGAGCGAGGCGACGAGCCCACGCAGCCGCTCGCGCTCCTCGCCGAACGCGCGGCATTCGCCGCAGTCCGCGAGGTGCGACGACGCGGCAGCGCCGGGCGCAGCGCCGCGCGCCGCCTCTTCGATCTCCGCCCTGAACTTCTGACAACTCATAATTCCCCTCGTTAGAACTTCTCAGATGAACTGCCGCAGCTTGTCGCGCAAGAAAGCCCGCGCGCGGCTGATGCGCGACTTCACCGTGCCCTCGCTCATCGCGAGTATCGCGGCGATCTCCTCGTAGCTGCGCTCCTCCACGTCTCTCAGCACGAGCGGCACGCGGTACTTCTCCGGCAGCGTCGCAATCGCGCGCGCGACCGCCGCGCGCCTCTCGTCCTCGACCAGCGCCGCGTCCGGCAGCGGCGCGCAGTCCGCCGGGTCGAGTTCCGCCGCCTCCTCGAAGTCGCCGCGCGACGACTGGAAGAAGCCCGTGAGCGAGACGAGGCGGTGGCGCTTGCGCTTGCGAAGCTCCGTGATCGCGAGGTTCGTCGCGATGCGGTAGATGTAGGTCGAGAAGGCGTAGGTCGCCTGATACCTGTCCGCCGCGCGGAACACGCGCAGGAAAGTCTCCTGCGCGAGATCGACCGACGCGTCGTAGTCGTTCGTCAGGCGATAGACGTAGTTCGTGATCTGGTTGCGGTAGCGCCTGACCAGCTCCGCGAACGCCGCCTCGTCGCCGACGCGCGCCGCGTCGAGCAGGCTGTGATCTGTGACCGGCTCAGCCACCGCCACTTCGAGCCGCACGGACGCCGACGTCGCCGCCGCGGGGGACAGCGCGAGTTCCTCGACTGCGTTCAGAGCGCTCATGCAGGACAGGCAGGCTCGCCTCCGTCGGCGCGCCTCGCTTGCGGGAAGAACTTAGTTTGACCGCGAGGGCGCGCCGGGCGTGCCCGGCAGCCGTGAATTATACACCGCGCCCAGCCGCCACGCCCGCACGAGTTACACGCGGCGGCGCGGGCGGAGTTCCCGAACTTCGCGCCACTGGCGGCGGCTCAATTTGACGTGAGCGGAAGCGAAAAAGGCGTTCACCGCAGAGGCGCAGGGTTCGCGCAGAGTTGGCACAGAGAAAACCCCTTCTCCGCGTAAACTCTGCGATTCCTCCCTGCGTCTCTGCGGTGAGAACCGTTCCATCCGCAGCCGACGCGAACTGAAGTTTGTCGGACGCGCGGCGCGGCTCTGCTATAATTGTCGCGCACGTCAGTTCGGTCCCCTTATGCCGAGAGAGATCAAGACGCACCAGACCATCCTCGAAGCCATCGGCAAAGCCGACATCATCTCGGAGCTGGTCGCGCGCGAGAACGGTCACTTCAAGTACGAGCTCGACCTCGAAGTGTGCGCCTACGGGCGCAACTACAACGGCAAGAAGGTCGGACCCTACCTGCGCCTCTACGAGTTCGCGCCCGGCGAGGAGATCATCCGGCAGGGCGACTGGGGCGGCAACACTTTCTACGTGACGGTCGAGGGCGCGCTCGACGTGTACGTCGCCGACGCGCTCGGCGACACGAAGAAGGTCGCGCAGCTCCCCGCGGGCGTGAGCTTCGGCGAGATGTCCGTGCTCGCGGGCGTCCCGCGCAACGCGACGATCCGCGTCCCGGCGGACTCGAAAGCCACCGTCCTCGAAATCACACGCCCCGCGCTCAGGCTGCTGCGCAAGCTCCCGAAGTTCGGTCACGCGCTCGACGTGACCTACCGCCACCACGGTCTCGCCCGCACGCTCGTTGACGTGCGGCACGCGAGCGGCGGCGCCTTCGATCAAAAACTCCTCGACGAGCTCGGCGACGCCGCGCGCTTCGTCGTTTACGGCAAGAACCACGTGCTGCACACGGAGGGCGAGGCGGTGGATCGCGTCGTCTTCATACGCAACGGCTGGGTGCGCCGCGTGCGCGGGCTTCGCGTCAACGCCGCGACGACCGACATCGCCGACGCGCTCGACGCCGACGCGCGCGCGGACTTCCTCGGCGCGGGCAACTGCCTCGGTCTGGAAGGCGTGAGGGCGGACGCGCGGTGGAAGTACACGGCGACCGTGATGGCGCGCACCGAGGCGCTCGAAATCTCAATCGAGCACCTGCGCGCCAACCCGTCTCTGCGCGACGCGGTCTTGAGCCGCTTCTCCGAGTTCTCGCTCGCCGACGACGACGTGTCGCTCGACTTCCCGCAGGAGCTGCCCTCGCTCGCCGCCGCCGAGAAGGAGATCGCGACGGGCATCGTTGACGGCACGAACCTGCTCGTCATGGACATGGACTTGTGCGTGCGCTGCGGCAACTGCTCGCTCGCCTGCCACAAGGTTCACGGCAAGTCGCGGCTGCTCCGCCGCGGCATCCACGTCGTCCGACCGACGCGGAAAGGCAGCAAAGCCGATCAGCACGTCCTCGCGCCGCAGGTCTGCCTCCACTGCCAAGACCCGGAGTGCCTGACGGGCTGCCCGACGGGCGCCATCGGTCGCCTCGCGGACGGGCAGATAGACATTGATCCGAAGACCTGCATCGGCTGCGGCGACTGCGCCGTGCAGTGCCCCTACACGGCGATCTCGATGGTCGCCCGAAAGTCGCCCGCCGCCGAGACGAGGACGTTAGGCTCACGCCTCCGCGGCTGGTTCAGCCTCGCGCCGCCTGAGCTTCCGCCGCCCGTCGCGGAGACCGACAACCTGCTCGCCGTCAAATGCAACCTCTGCAACAACACGCCGCTCAACCCGCCCGGCGCGCGCAAGGCTGCTTACTCGTGCCAGGAGAACTGCCCGACGGGGGCGCTCGTGCGCGTCAACCCGCGCGAGTATTTCACGGAAGTCTCCTCGCGCGTCGGCATCATCTTCCGCGACCAGACGCACGCCATCGGTCGCAACATACACAAGCGCGACACGCTGGCGCGCCTCTGGCACGGGCTCGGCGCCGTCACGACCGCCGCGCTCGTCGCCGCGACCGTGTGGCTGCTCATGCGCTTCGGTCTCGACGGTCGCATCGGCGGCTCGTGGCTCACCGTCCGCTGGCTCACCGGGCTCGTCGGGCTCGTCGGCATCGCCGCCGTCATGACTTACCCGGCGCGCAAGCAGGTCTATCGCAGGCGCGCGGGCGCGCTGCGCTACTGGCTGCTCGTGCACGCCTACGCGGGCGTCGCCGCGGGCGCCCTCCTGCTCGTGCACGGCGGGCGCTCGACGGGCGGCTTGCTCACGACGCTGCTCATGCTCTCCTTCGATCTCGTCATCCTCTCGGGTCTCTTCGGCATCGCGACCTACGTCGTCGCGCCGCGCCTCATGACGAGCATCGAGGGCGAGCCGCTCCTCATCGAAGACCTGCGCAAGCGGCGCGACGAGCTGCGCGCCGCGCTCGCCGAGACCGGACAGCTCAGCAGCCCGGAGCTGCGCGCGCTCTTCCACGGTCGCGTCCGCCGCCGCTACCTGTCCTTCCGCTTCCTGCTCAGGCAGTACACGCGCCGCGAGGAGCTGACGGCTCTGCAGGCGGAGGCGCGCGCGGCGATTGAGCCGGACGCCGCGACGCTGACCGACGCCGACTCGCGCCGTCTGCTCTACGACGCGCTCGACGCGACCGTGACGCTGCGCCGCGTGGACGCGCTCATCTACCTGCACCAGCTCCTGAAGCTCTGGCTCGCGCCGCACGTCGTCGCCACCTCGCTCATGCTCGCGCTCATGCTCGCGCACATCGTCCAAGTCGTCTTCTTCGTCGTCCGCTGATCCGCCCGGCATGGCTGAACGC
>JAIVGV010000362.1 GCA_020201365.1 Acidobacteriota bacterium | reverse complement strand
GCCCCACGTCCGCGCAGTAGCAGACGACCTCGCACTGGTATCGCTCCTTGAGCCAGCGCAGCATCACGGACGTGTCGAGCCCGCCGGAATACGCGAGGACGACTTTCTCGATCTTCTTCTCCGTCACGAAAACAGCCCCCAGATTTTCTTCATCGCCGCGCGCTGCGCCTTCGCGTCCTCGACGGCGACGAACACCGTGTCCTCGCCCGCGAGCGTGCCGACCACTTCGGCGAGCGACGCCCCGTCAATCTCGACCGCCACCGCCGACGCGTGCCCCGGCTCGCACTTCGCCACGACGAGCGACGAGCCCGCCGTCACGAGGCTCACGAGCCCGCGTGACTTCGCGCCGTTCCCAGCCTGCGGCACGACGTAGCGCCCGCGCCGCTTCACGATCCCTAGCTCCGCGATGTCGCGCGAGACGCTCGACTGCGTGACCGCGAAGCCCGCGCGCTCCAGCAGCCGCGACAGCTCGCCCTGCGTCGCGACGGGCTTCGCCGCGATCAGGCTCACGATCTTCTGGTGTCGCCTCTCCCTTTCGAGCATCGCTTCGGAATATGCAACGAGTTTGCATATTCATTGCATAGATGCATAAAATAGCAACTCTGTTGCCGCGCCGCAAGCCGCGCGTGGTAAAAACTCCGGCGAAGGAAGAAGGATGGCTGACGAGAAAAAACTCTGGGGCGGGCGCTTCACCGGGCGCGCCGACGAAGGCTTCGCCGCTTTCAACCGCTCGTTCGGCTTCGACCGCCGCCTCTTCGCGGCGGACGTGCGCGCCAGCGCCGCCCACGCCGAAGCCCTGCGCGCCGCGGGCGTGCTGACGGACGAGGAAGCGGCGCGGATCTCGCGCGGTCTCGACGCGCTGCTCGCGCGTGCGTCGGAAGATCAGAGCTTTCTCGACGACCCGCACGCGGAGGACGTGCACTCGTTCATCGAGGCGCGGCTCGTCGAACTCATCGGCGACGCGGGGCGGAAGCTCCACACCGGGCGCAGCCGCAACGATCAGGTCGCGACGGCGACGCGCCTGTGGCTGCGCGGGGAGATTGACGAGATCGCGGCGCGCGTCCGCGAAGCGCAAGCCGCGCTGCTCGATCTCGCCGAAGCGCACCGCGAGGCAGTGATGCCCGGCTACACGCACCTCCAACGCGCGCAGCCCGTCCTCTTCGCCCACTGGTGCCTCGCCTATTTCGAGATGCTCGCGCGCGACCGCGAAAGATTAGCCGACGCGCGCCGCCGCACGAACGTGCTGCCGCTCGGATCGGCTGCGCTCGCCGGGACGAGCTACGCGATTGATCGCGAACTGGTCGCGCGCGCGCTCGGCTTCGAGTCCGTCTCGCGCAACAGCCTCGACGCGGTGAGCGACCGCGACTTCTGCGTCGAGTTCTGCGCCGCCGCGTCGCTCTCGATGGCGCACCTGTCGCGCCTCGCCGAAGATTTGATCATCTACTCGACGACCGAGTTCGGCTTCGTCGAACTGGGCGACGCGATCTCCACAGGCTCCAGCCTCATGCCGCAGAAGAAGAACCCGGACGCGCTCGAGCTCGTGCGCGGCAAGTCGGGTCGCGTCTTCGGCGATCTCGTAGCCCTGCTCGTCGCCGTCAAGGGCTTGCCGCTCGCCTACAACAAGGACATGCAGGAGGACAAGGAAGCCACGTTCGACGCGGCC
This sequence comes from Acidobacteriota bacterium, assembly GCA_020201365.1. GTDB lineage: Bacteria > Acidobacteriota > Blastocatellia > Pyrinomonadales > Pyrinomonadaceae > JAIVGV01. Next base: position 5,610 of record JAIVGV010000362.1, on the reverse strand, counting down.
GACACGCTCAGCGCCTCGCTCGAAGTGACGGCGACCGTGCTGCGAAACGTCCGTCTGCGCGAAGAGCGCGCCCGCGAAGCCGCCTCGCGCGGCTACATGAACGCGACCGAACTCGCCGACTACCTCGCGCGCAAAGGCGTGCCCTTCCGCGCGGCGCACGAGCAGGTCGGTCGCGCCGTGCTGCGCGCGATCGAGCTGGGCGTGGAACTCGACGAGTTGCCGCTCGAAGAGCTGCGCGCGATCTCGCCGCACGTCGGCGAGGACGTGCGCGAAGCCCTCACGCTCGAACGCACGCTCGCCACCAAGTCGCAGGCGGGCGGCACGTCGCGCGAGCGCGTGGCGGAGGCGCTCGCGGCGGCGCGCGAGTCGTTAGGCTGAGCGAGGTTTGCAATTGTAGGGGCAGGCTTGTCCCTGCCCGCCCGCGCGCTAGCGCGGAGCGAAGAGGCGCGACCCTTCAATGTTGAAGGGTCGCGCCTCTTCGCTCTAGCGACCTTTGGTCACTGCGTGCAGGGACAAGCCCTGCCCTAGGACTATTCATCACGTTGTCGCTCTCTTTTGTCGCCGCGCCCCGTCGCCCACTTGAGCGCGGGCGGCGTCGCGAGCGTGGTGAGGACGACGGTGATGACGATGGCTCCGTAGGTCGTCGGCGCGACGACGGGCTCGGTCGCGCCCTGCGCGTCCGTCAAGAGGAGCGACGCGCCGAGCCCGGCGTAGATCAATTCGACCTCGCCGCGCGGGATCATGCCGAGCCCGACGGCGAGCCGGTTCGCGCCGCGCCCCCAGACGCCGAGCGCGCATGCCTGCTTGCCGATGATGGCGGCGGCGGTGAGCGCGGCGGCGAAGGCGAGCGCGGCGGGGCGCGCGAAGACGCGCAGTTCGACGCGCAAGCCGACGAGCACGAAGAAGAGCGGCACGAGCAGTTGGCTGACCGGCGCGAGCAGATCGTTGAGATCGTGCTTGGTGTGGCGCGGGAGTTTTTCGAAGTGCGCCTCTTCGAGCAAGAGCCCCGCGGCGAACGCGCCGATGATGGCGGCGAGCCCCAGCGCGGCTGCCGCCCACGCGAGCGCGAAGCAGATCGAGACGGCGAGCGCCAAGAGCACGCCGCGCCCTTCGAGTTTTCCCGCGCCGCGGAAGAGTTGCGGCACGACGAGCTTGCCCACCACGACCGCGCCGACGAGGAATGCCACAGCCTTTAACGCGACCCAACCCACGGCGGACGCCGAGACGCCGCCGCCCGCGCCCGCCGACTCGACCGCGCCCTTCATCACGGCGAGGATGACGAGACCGATCACGTCGTCGATCACGGCAGCGCCGAGGATGACGCGCGCCGTCGCGGTCTGCAACTTCCCCGCGTCGCGCAGCACGCGCGCCGTGATGCCGACGCTCGTTGCCGTGAGCGCCGCGCCGACGAAGAGGCGCGCGAGCGCGGGGGCGGCGGGCAGAAACAGCGAAGCCGCCGCGTAGCCGAGGGCGAAGGAGGCGGCGGTGCCCGCGACGGCGACGACGAGCGAGGAGACGCCGACCTTGAGCATCTCCGAGAGATCGGATTCGAGCCCGACCTCGAAGAGGAGTATGACGACGCCGATCTCTGCGAGCGCGCCGACGACCGCGTCCGTCCGCAGCGCCTGAAACGTGCCGACCCCGGCGAGCGCGAGCGCGCCGAGCAGCATCCCGCCGAGCAGCTCGCCGAGCACGGCGGGCTGGCCGCGCCGCTCGAACAGCTCGCCGCAGAGCTTCGCCGCGACGAGCATCACGGCGACGCCGACGAGCACGAGCGGGTCGAGACCGTGCGACATGATTCCCCGTTGCTGTCCGCCGTCCGTCAAAAAAGCTAAGGGCTGAGCCGTCGTGCCTCGTGCGCGGCGGCTCAGCCCTCTCGAAGTGTTCGCGCCGTCCGAGCGGACTTCAGCGGTCGCGGTCGATGCGCGAGTTGACGGGCTGTTCGGGGAAGCGCGGCGGGGCGTCCGGGTCGGCGACCGACGAGCCGCCGACGCCGTGCGCCGCCGCCTCGTGCAGCGTGTGCGCGCCGCCGCCGCCGCCGCCCGACATGACGCTGTGCCTGCGCCCGTAGGTGAAGTAGATGACCAAGCCGATGATGAGCCAGATGATCAGTCGCACCCAGTTCTCGTAAGGCAGCGAGAACATCAGGAGCAGGCAGGTCGCGATGCCGAGGATGGGGACGAGCGGGACGAAGGGCGCGCGGAACGGTCGCTCCGCGTTCGGGTTCGTCCGGCGCATGATGATCACCGCGCCGCAGACGATGACGAAGGCGAACAGGGTCCCGATGCTCGTCATCTCGGCGAGGATGCTCAAGGGGATGAAGCCCGCCATCGAGGCGACGAAGAGTCCGGTCAGGATCGTTGACTTCCAGGGCGTGCGGAACTTCGGGTGGATGTCGCCGAAGAAGCCTTTGGGGACGAGCCCGTCGCGCGCCAGCGCGAGCATGACGCGCGGCTGGCTGAGCATCATCACGAGCAGGACGGACGTGATGCCGGTCATCGCGCCGAAGGCGACGAGGTACTGCATCCACGTCACGCCGGCGCGCTTGAACGCCTCGACGACCGGCGCGTTGATGTCAATCTCCTTGGTCGGAACCATGCCCGTCAGGACCGCCGAGACGGCGATGTAGAGGATCGTGCAGATGATGAGCGAGGCGATGATGCCGGCGGGCACGTCCTTCGCCGGGTTCTTCGCCTCCTCGGAGTGAACCGACACGGAGTCGAAGCCGATGTAGGCGAAGAAGATGATCGCCGCGCCCGCGAACATGCCGAGCGGCTCGCCGCCCGGACCCACGTGGTTGCCGAGCACGTTCTTGCCGAAGAAGCTGACGCCCGTGTAGCCGTAGGGCGCGAACGGGTGCCAGTTCGTCGTGCCGAACCTCGTATAGACGATGTAGCCGCCGATGCCGATCACCATCAGCACGATGACGAGCTTGACGATGACCATGATGGCGTTAAACGACGCGCTCTCCTTGATGCCCTTGACGAGGATAACTGTGAGGATGAAGGTGATGAGGATCGCGGGCAGGTCGAAGTAGGAGCCCGTCGAGACGAAGCCCGTGTGCGGGCAGCCCGCGCCGACGCTCACGCAGTAGTTGAACGGGGCGGAGTTGATGGTCGAGGGCAGCTTCGCCGGGATCGCCGAGATGCCCTCGTGGAAGATCGGGATGAACTCCTGGAAGTGCGCCGACCAGCCGTGCGCGACCGTCGCGGAGCCGACGGCGTATTCGAGGATCAAGTCCCAGCCGATGATCCACGCGAACAGCTCGCCGAGCGTGGCGTAGGCGTAGGTGTAGGCGGAGCCCGCGACCGGCACCATCGAGGCGAACTCGGCGTAGCAGAGCGCGGCGAAGACGCACGCCAATCCCGCGAGCACGAACGAGAGCATCAGGGCGGGACCGGTGCGGTCGTGCGCGGCGACGCCCGTCAGGATGAAGATGCCCGTGCCGATGATCGCGCCGACGCCGAGCGCGGTGAGTTGTCCGGGACCGAGTATGCGCCGCAGGCGGTTCTCGCCCGCCTCTTCGGCGAGGAGCAACGAGAGCGGTTTAGTTCTGAACAGCGGGTTTGCAGCCATCAGTTTGAACCTCCGCGGGTCGTGGGCGCGAGACACGCAAGCAGGCTCGCCCCGCCCGTCTCAAGTTTCGGAACGCGAAATCAGTTTGATTGCCGCCATTATTGCCACGAATCCGACTTCTTGCAAAGCCTTCGGTGACTCGTCACAACGGGACGACGCGCGTCGCGCGCAAGCCGACTCTTCACGCCGCGCCTTCGCGCGCGTCGCCTTCGACCGCCGAGCCCTCCATCGGCACGCCGACGCGCCGCCAGATGAAATAGACGGGGATGCCGACGGCGACGATGATCAGACCGGGCCACGTCGTCGCCGTCTGGTAGATGAAGAGGACGAGCAGGATGACGCCCGCGCCGACGACGTACAGAGCCGGAACGAGCGGGTAGCCGAAAGCCTTGTACGGTCGCTCGGCGTCGGGTCGCTTACTTCTCAGGACGAAGATGCCGATGATCGTCAGGATGTAGAAGATGAGCGCGGCACTGATGACGTAGGTCAAAAGATTATTGTAGAGGCTGCCGTACACGGGCGCGCCCGCCGCGTCCGTCTTCGTCACGACGCGCGGGAGCACGAGCAGCACAGCCCAGACGCACTGCACGACGAGCCCGACGGCGGGCACGCGCCGCTCGTTGAGCTTGCCGGTTGACTTGAAGAACAGGCCGTCGCGCGCCATCGCGTAATAGACGCGCGCCCCGGCGAGGATCAACCCGTTGTTGCAGCCGAAGGTCGAGATCATGATCGCGACCGCCATGATGCCAGCGCCGATGCCGGGGAAGATCACGCTCGCCGTCGCCGACGCGACGCGGTCGTTCGGGATGCCCGTCTGCATCGTTTCGAGCGGGAGCGAGACGAGGTAGGCGACGTTGGCGAGCAGGTAGAGACCGATGACGAGGAACGTGCCGAAGGCGAGCGAGAGCGGGATGTTGCGCCGCGGGTCTTTCACCTCGCCCGCGGTGAACGTGATGTTGTTCCAGGCGTCCGCCGAGAAGAGCGAGTTGGTCTGCGCCACGCAGATCGCGACGAAGAGCCCGAAGGCGGTCGCGGCAGTCAAGCCCTGTCCCACGTCTTCGAGCGAGCCGCGCACGCCCCAGAAGTTTCCGAAGTTGAGCGCGGCGGCGTTCGTCCTTATCAAGCCGACGACGACGCCGAGGACGATCAAAGCGACGAGCGCGCCCGTCTTCGCCGACGTGAAGATGTTCTGCACGAGCTTGCCGAGCCGCAAGCCCCGCGTGTTCATCCACGTCAGCAGGACGATGAGCAGGACGCCGACGAGCTGCGCGGTCGAGAGCGACAACGCGTAGCCGGAGCTGATGCGGATGGGCGCGATGAGGTAGTTGGTCTCGGAGATCGGGTGCCAGAGCACGCCGAGGTACTTGGCGAAGCCGACGGCGACCGCCGCAATCGTCCCCGTCTGGATGACTAGAAAGAGCGTCCAGCCGTAGAGGAAGCCCCACATCGGCGAGAAGGCTTCGCGCAAGTAAACGTACTGCCCGCCCGCCTTCGGCATCATCGCGGCGAGTTCGCCGTAACTCAGAGCCGCCATGAGCGTGAGCAAGCCCGTGACGATCCAGACGACCAAGAGCCAGCCGGGCGCACCGGTCTGACGCGCGATGTCCGCCGAGACGATGAAGATGCCGGAGCCGATCATCGAGCCGGCGACGATCATCGTCGCGTCGAGCAAGCCTAAGCCGCGTATGAAGCCTTCGCGCCGATCCTCCACTTCAGCGTCCACGCCGATAGCGTCCGCCATAGTCCTCCTTAACGGTTGCGCGCCCGTGCGTCGGCGCGCGGGGGTTTATCGAGACCTCACGGCAGAAGAGTGCGAACCGCTTGTGCAGCACTTGCCCGAAGGGGGCTAAAAGACAGGGAGCGCGCGCATTATACCGTTTTACGGTACGGTGTCGAGAGTTAAAATCGCGGCGATTTAGTGCGGGAACTGCCGGAGGTGAAAGCGGAGTTAGACTACGCCACGCAGTCTAACACTCTTTTAGAGCGCGTTAACCAGCGCACCGCAGTATAACGCTCTAATAGAGCGTTTTAACC
>JAIVGV010000266.1 GCA_020201365.1 Acidobacteriota bacterium | reverse complement strand
CGGCGAAAGTCAGAACCGCGATAGTTAGCCGAAGCGTCAAGCGTCTCATATTCCCTCTTTAATACTTTATGCCAGCGGCACGGACTGCCCCGCCTGCACGTAGGCGTGCTCGTAGAGGAGCAGACCGGCGAGGGCGAGGGGGGCGGCGGCGAGTTCGATGAAGGGGGCGAGCGCGCCCAAGGCGGTGAGCGCGAGGGCTGCCCAGAAGTAGGCGGCGTAGCGGCGGCGCGTCATCTCGCGGACGGCGAGCGCCGCGTGCGCGGTCGGGTGCGTGAGCGTCGTCTCGCCCCAGACGAGCAGAAGATGAAGGACGCTTGAGACGGAGAGCGTCCACGCGAGCGGCGCGAGGGCTGTCTCGTCGAGCCACGCGGCGAAGGGGAGCAGGACGGCGCTTCCGGCGACGAGTGCTTGGACGAGCAGGTGCGGCGGGAGCAGAGGGTTCTGCCAGAGGTCGCGCGCCTTCGCCTGCGCGAAGAGGTAGGCGGTGTAGACGGCTGTGAACGCGGCGAGCGGCACGCCCGCGATGAGCAAGTAAGACTGCACGCGCGTCGAGCCAGCGAGCGACGCGGCGAAGTGGAACGCGAGGACGAGCGTGTAGGCGGCGATGACGAACGCGCCTTTGACGAGCCAGCTACGCCACTGCGGGCGCGTGAAGATCATGTAGAAGCGTTCGGGGTGCTCCAAGTCCCAGATGAGTAAGCCGCCCGTCGCGGCGAGGAAGACGCCCGCGAGGACAGGCGCGACCCAGTGCCACAGCGGGGAGACTACCGGGGTGGAGAAGGGCAGTCCGCGCACAACGTCGTGGCTGGCCGCGTGGCTCAGGTAGCCGAGCACGAAGAGCAGCGCGGCGACGAGGTACACGCCCGCCGCGACGGATTTCGTCCAGGTGTAGAGGCTCACGCGCCAGTCCCACGGAATAGAATGTCCTACGTCGTAGGAGAGAAGCGCGGCGGCTGAGGTGTTGTTGTGTTCGGGATGACCGGAGACGACCGTCTCGCTTGTCTCGTGCTGCTCGCTCCACATGAAGAGGTTGCCGTCGGGGCGGCGCGCGGCGAGCGGGTCGAGCGTCGCCTGGTGCGCGCCTTTGTAAAAAAGTTTCGGCTGCGTCTCCTTCTCCGGTCTTCTCACGTTGACGGGCTCGCGGCCCACGATGCGCGCGACCTTCGAGCGCTCGTCGTTCATGTCGCCGACGAGGATCGCCTCGACCGGGCAGACGACGACGCACGCGGGCTCTAAGCCAACGTCAATCCTGTGCGCGCAGAAGTTACACTTCTCCGCGGAGTGGTCTTCGGGGTTGATGAAGATCGCATCATACGGGCACGCAGCCATGCACGCCTTGCAGCCGATGCAGACGGACTTGTCGAAATCAACGATGCCGTCGGCGCGCTTGAACATCGCCGCCGTCGGGCACGCCGTCACGCACGGCGCGTGCGCGCACTGGTTGCAGCGCGTCACCTGATGCGCGCGCCTTCCTTGCGGGAACACTCCCACGTCAACGTGCTTGACGTAAGTCCTCGTCACGCCGACGGGCACGACGTTCTCCGACTTGCAGGCGGTCGTGCAGGCGTGGCAGCCGATGCACTTCGTCTGGTCTATGACCTTCGCCCAGCGCTTGGGTCGCGTCTCGATCTGCGTGAGAGGCTGTGCGCTCATGCGCCCTCCTTGGGAGTTGGGAGCGTTGGTGCGTGTAGAACTTAGCGTTGCGCCCGGTGTGCTTCTAGTAACACGGAACAAAGGCGTTGGCAACAGGCGACAGCACGCGCGCGAGTTTGACGACCCGCGCGCCGCGCGTTTAGCATTTTCCCACACGACGATTCCGACATTCGCGGCGCACGACGAGCGGGAGGGCGCAAGATCACTCGCGGGCAAATCTTCGAGCTGCTGTTTCTCATCGTCTTCGCCAGCCTGCACGGCTACGGCGCGGCGTGGCTCGCCGTGCGGATGCTCTTCCGCCCGCACAACCCCGTCCGGCTCTTCGGCGTCACGGTCTGGCCCCAGGGGATGATCCCGCGCCACCGCGCGCGCCTCGCGCAGGCGATCGGCAACGCCGTCGGCAACGAGCTGGTCTCGCACGACACCGTCACCGACGCGCTCTTCGAGCGCGACTTCTTCCGCCGCAAGGTCTCCGATCTCGTCGAATCCTTCGGGCACGACCTGCTCGACACGCCGCGCGCCTCCTTCGTCGAGGCGCTCCCCGCGGGCGTGCGCGCGCCGGTGCTCGACGCGATCAGCGCCCTGCAACTGCGCGTCGCCGAGTACATCGCCGGAATCTTGCGCAGCGAGGAGACCGCCGCCGCGGTCGGCTCCTTCGTCGAGCGGCGCGTGGACGAATTGCTCGCGCGCAGACTTTCCGACGTTGTGACCGACGACGTTTACGCGCAGCTCATCGGCTTCGTCGAGGAGCGCTTCCGCCACGTCGTCAACGAGCCGGGCTTCGAGTCGAAGATCAGGGATTTCGTCTCGGCGCGCGTGGACGATCTCGCCGGGAGCCGCGCCACGCTCGCCGAAGTCTTCACGCCGGAGACCGTCGGCGTCGTCAAAGAGCGCATCGACGCGCAGCTCGCGCCGGTCGTCAGCCAGCTCGCCGAGATCGCCACGAACCGCCGCACGCGCACGCAGATCGGCGCGCTCATCAAGCGCGAGGTGGACGACTACTACGAGCAGCTCTCCTTCTTTAAAAAGATCTTCATCTCCCGCGAGCGCATCCACCACGAGGTTGACGATCTCGTCAACAAGACGTTGCCGCGCCGCGTCGAAGAGTTTTTGCGCGGCGAGGCGTTCGCGCAGGAAGCCGCAGCGTTTCTGAACTCGACGATTGACAGCCTGCTCGCGCGCCCCCTGAACGAACTCGTCGGCAGCGTCGCGCCCGAAAAGTTGGAGATGATCAAGGATCAGATCGCGTCGCGCCTGCTCGCCATCGCGCGCGGGTCGGAACTCTCGGGCACCGTCTCCGCCTACACTTCGGACGCGCTCGCGCGCCTGCGCCCGCATAGCTTGCGCGCCCTCGCCGAGCACGCGAGCCCCGACTCGGCGCAGCGTTTGAAAAATTTTCTCTCGAAGTCGCTCCTCGCCGTGCTCGCGCGCGAGGACACGGCGCGCACGGTGAACAACATCCTGGCGGCGCAGATCGACCGGCTGCTCGCCGCGCCCATCGGCCGCGTCGGCGATCACCTCTCACCGCAGACGGTCGGGCGCGCGGAGCGCGCGCTCGTCGAGCGCATCGTCGCGGTCGCGCGCGAAAGGTTGCCGCAGGCGATCAAGGAGTTCGACGTGGGCGGCATCGTGCGCGAGAAGGTGACGAACTACCCCGTCAAGAAGCTGGAAGATTTGGTGCTCTCGGTCGCCAAGGATCACCTGCGCAAGATCGAGGTCTTCGGCGCGGTCATCGGCTTCTTCCTCGGCTTGTCGCAGGCGGGCTACTTCGCGCTCAAGTACACTGGGACGCTGGAACGGCTGCGCGCGCTGCTTTAGCGGACAACGGGCGGCGGCGCGCGCACAACAAAACGGTCAGCGGATACGCGCAATAAAATTTGTGAGGTCTGACGACGCCACGCCCCCGCGTCCACGTTCGCAGCGGCGCGTGGCTTTTGTTTGGAGTTGAAATGATGAAGATTCGCGTGAGACTTTTGATCGGAACTTTCGCGGCGCTGCTTGCGGCGTGCGCGCTCGCCTCCGCGCAGATCGAGCCCGCCCCGAGACCGCGCGACGCTCGACACTCACAGCCGAACGCGACCGCCACGCCGTCGCCTTCGCCCGTCGCGAAGATGATCGCGCCGAAGAGTCGCTACCGCGGCGACGAGTCTGCGCGCGAGGATAGGTTGACGGGCGGTCATGTCGAACGCGCGGAGTTCGTCGCGGGAGAGCCGGACATTAAGATCACGGTTGACGTGCCCGCTTTCCGCCTGACGCTATGGCAGAACGGCAGGGAGGTGAAGTCGTACCGCGTGGGCGTCGGGATGAAGAAGTACCCGATCGCCATCGGCGAGCGTAAGATCGAGCAGATCATCTACAACCCCGACTGGATTCCGCCCGACAGCGAGTGGGTGAGCGAGCGCGCCGGGGTCTCCGTCGGCGAGACGATCCGCGCGAGCGATCCGCGAAACCCGCTCGGCAAGCTCAAGATGCCCTTGGGCGACGGCTACCTCGTCCACGAGGCGCACTCAGCGTCCGATCTCGGCAACCTCGTCTCGCACGGCTGCGTCCGCATGCTGCGCGCAGACCTCTACGACCTCGCCGAAAAGATCATCGCCGCGCGTCAGCTTCCCGTCTCCGCCAAACGCATCGCCAGCGCGAAGCGCACGAAGAACACCGTCGTCGTCGCGCTCGACACGCCGCTCGTGATTGACATTGACTACGACACGCAGGTCGTCGAGGAGGGCGCGCTGCACCTGTACGCCGACGTTTACGGGCGCGGCACGAACACCGCCGAATCCTTGCGCGCGGAACTCGCGGAGAACGGCGTTGACGCCTCGGCGCTCGACGACGCGACGCTCAAAAAACTCCTCTCGCTCCCCACCCGCCAGCGCCAGTACGTCGTCAGCCTCGACAGCATCCGGCAGGGGCGCGCGCTCGAAGAGGGACACTTTGTCCCGATTATTCCGAGCGCGCCCGCGAAGCGCGCGGTGAAGAGAGCCGCGACGAAGCCGACGGCGCATCCCGCTTGAGACGCCGGGGAAAATAGTGGACGAAAAAGCGGACGCGACGATCAATCGCGTCCGCTAAATTTCTCTCCCTCTAAGAGTTCAGTTGCCGACGTACTCCCAGTGCCAAGGCTCGTAGTAGTAGGGTCGGAAGCCGAAGCTCTCGGCGTTCTTGACGAGCCACTGGTAAACCTTGGTCTGCGTCTGCAAGGCGCGGTTGTCGTCTTTCGTCGAGACGGGGTCGTAGCCGCCGACGTAGAGGTCGAGCGCGCGCCCCGTGAAGTGCGGGCTGTTGACGGCGAGCGCGGCGCGACCGGCTTCGGGCTGCTGGCGGCGCAGTTGATCCTGATACTCCTTCGGGCGGAACGCCGAGACGATCTTTAAAAACTTCTCGTCCGCCGCGAGGCTGCCGTCCGCGTCCGCCCGCAAGCCGAGCGACTTGTCGGCGACCGCCGCCGCGATCATGCGCCGGTAGGCGGCGTAAGTCGTGCGCTCGACCTGGCGGAGCTGCGCCGGGCGCGCCGTGTCGTAGAACTCCGACGAAGAGACCGTGACGAGCTGATCGGGCGAAGGGTAGGTGTGATCCTTCAGTCGGCGCGACTGCCACTCGGCGACGAGGCGCATCCAGGAGTCGCGGTCGAGCACGCCCGAGGGCTGGAGACCGAAAGAGGACTGCCAGCGCGAGACGGCGAGCGCGAAGTCGTTCGACTCCGACGCGGCTTGCGCCGCGACGGTGCGCGCAATCAGCGGCTCGTAGATCGTCCAGCCGCGCTGCTGCTTGCCGCCGAAGACCCAGTCGAGGCTGTCGCGCAGAGCCGCGTTCTGCCGCGCGGCGTCGGCGAAGGCTACCGCGCTCGCGGACGAGGCGGCGGCGGCGTTCGTCGTCGAAGTCGCGGCGGTCGCGTTAGCGCGCGTCGCGGCGTTGGTCGTCGCGTCGGTCGCGGGCTTGTTTGCGTCCGCCGCCTTCGTCGCGTCTGCCGTGCGCGCGACCTCTTGCGAAGCCTGTCGGGCTGCGGGCGACGCGCCGCTCTGACCGTGGCTCGGGAGCGCGAGCGTGGCGGCGACGGCGAGCACGGCGGCGGCGAGGGCGGCGACGACGAGGGACTCTTTTTTACGGCTCTTCATTATCTCTTTCTGTGTCTAAACTCTCTGCTAGGCGAACAACCGGGACGCTGGTCGTGAGGCTTAATCTTTGATGAATCATACCCCGTTTCGGTTGAACGCGCGCCCCTAATTCTCGCGCCCGCCGCCGCTCAATTTGACGACCTGAATGTTTACAGTCGGCGGGCGGAAAAGGCACTCACCGCAGAGGCGCGGAGCAGTCGCAGAGATCGCGCAGAGAAGACGATGCTCTGCGAGAACTCTGCGTGTCCTCTGCGCCTCCGCGGTGAGTCTCCTGCTTCCTCTCTCACGGCTTGACCGCGCGCCGCGCCGACGGGCAAGATTACGCCGCGATGCAGTACCGCCGCGTCCCCCGCCGCCGCCGCCCGTTCGGGCGCGTCCCGCAAAACCTTCCGGCAACGCTCAAAATCTTTGGCGCGTGTCTCCTCGCGTGTCTCGCGCCCGCGCCGTCGCGGGCGCAAGGGTTGAAGCGCGAGCTGCCCGCGCCCGCGCGCGTCGAGGTCGTCGTCCGTAACACGACGGGGCGCGTGACGGTCGTCGCCGCCTCGCCGGACGACGACGCGAAGACCGTCTCGCTCAGAGCCGAGTCGCCGGGCAAGGCTTTGACGGAGGCGGACGTGGTCTCGCGCGCGGCGGGCGGTCGCGTCGAGATCGAGGTGGCGAACGCGCGCGCGCGCAACGAGAAGGATCGCGTCGATCTCACCCTGCTCGTGCCCGCGCACGCGCGCCTCAAAGTCGAGACGACGAGCGGCGCGGTTGACGTCTCCGGCGCTCTTGCGGAAGTCACCGCCTCGACCGCGACGGGCACGATCCGCGCCGACGTGCCGACCGACGCCCTGCGCTACAACTTCAGTTGGACGGCGAGCCGCCCGCGCTTCTACAGCGAGGTCGAGCTGGGCAGGGTGAAAGAGAAGCGCGGCGGGCGCTTCGAGCTGAACGGGCGGCTCGGCGACAAGAAGGCGAAGAATGATCAGCGCGTCGCGCTCGATTTCACGACCGAGCGCGGCGTCATCGTCTTCGGCGTTGACCTGGCGTCCGTCCCCTCCGACCTGCGCGAGCGGCAGTTGACCGAAGCCGCCAAAGGCATCATCCGCAGCGGCAACCAGGACTTGATCGAGGCGATCCGGCGGGTCGTGCCCCGCTACGTCGGCGACTACGCGGCGACCCTGCCTACTCCGGCGCGCGCGCCGAAGATCACGCGCGAGGCCCGCGTCGCGGACGTGGCGACGGAGGTCGCGCCCCAAGTCATGCGCCTGAACGCGAGCGTCACCGACCGCTTCGGTCGCGCCGTCGCGGGGCTCAAGCCTTCCGACTTCACGATCACCGAGAACGGGCAGCCGCGCGAAGTCACCGAAGTCACGCCGACGCGCGCGCCCTTCAACCTCGTCCTGCTGCTCGACGTTTCCGGCAGCGTCGAGGAGCGTTTAGACTTCATACGCAAAGCCGCGCTCTCCTTCGTCAACACCGTCGGCGCCGAGGATCGCGTCGCCATCATCTCCTTCAACGACGACATACACCTCATCTCCGACTTCACGACCGACAAGCGCCTGCTCGCCGACCGGATCAAGGAGATCGACGCCGGCGGCGCGACCGCCCTCTACGACTCGCTCGCCTACGCGCTCGTCCAGACCCTCAGACCCTTGCGCGGCGAGCGCACGGCAATCGTCATCCTCTCCGACGGCGACGACAACCGCTCCTTCGTCCCCTTCAACAACATTCTGGAAGCGACGGTCGAGAGTGGCGCGCTCATCTACCCGCTCTACGTCCCTTCGGGTCTCATCCCAGCCGACACCGCGACCGAGGCGAATGAGACCTCCGATCCCTTGCGCGCACGCTTCCTGACGTTGACCTCGCGCGCCGACGCGGAAGGGCGCAAGCTCGCCGAAGTCTCCGGCGGCGTCTATTACCCGATCACGCGCCTCGACGAGCTGCAGCGCGCCTACGACGACGTCGTGGCGCAGCTTCGCACCTCCTACACGATCAGCTACACCTCCGCCGCCGACGCGGGCGCAGCCCAGCGCGTCCGCGTCCGCGTCAAGCGCGAAGGCGCGACCGTCCGCTTGAGTCCCGCCGTGGGCGTCGCCTCACCCTGATCTGAATTTTTTCTCCGAACTCGGTGGAATAAGAGACAGACTGTGATTCACCGCAGAGGCGCGGAGCAGTCGCAGAATTCTCGCAGAGAAGACAAGCCTCCGCGCAAGCTCTGCGACTGCTCCGCGCCTCTGCGGTGGGCACGAACGATCATTACCGTCCGAGCCGGAAGCAGACCATTCGGCGTGACAAGGCGGCTTGTCGCCGGAAGCCCTTCGCTCTATCATCCGTCCGTAGCCGATGAAAAGCCCTCTGCTCATGTCGCTCTTCGACGAGACCGAGCGCCGACCGCTCACGGTCTCCGAGCTGACCTCGCAGGTGCGCGGGGCGATTGAGAACCGCTTCGCGTCCGTCTGGGTCGAGGGCGAGATATCGAACTTCAAGGCGCACACCTCCGGTCACTGGTACTTCACGATCAAGGACGAGGGCGCGCAGCTCCGCGCCACCTGCTTCCGCGGGACGAACTGCCGCATCAGGTTTCGACCCGCCGACGGTCTCCAAGTGCGCGCGCGCGGTCGGCTCACGGTGTACGAGCCGCGCGGCGACTACGAGCTGCTCGTCGAAGGGCTCGACCCCATCGGCGCGGGCGCGCTGCGCGTGGCGTTCGAGCAGATGCGCGACCGCCTCGCGGCGGAAGGGCTGTTCGACGAATCGCTCAAGCGACCTCTGCCGGTGCTCCCGCGCCGCGTCGCCGTCGTCACGTCGCCGACGGGCGCTGCCGTCCACGATATCCTGCGCGTCATCGCGCGCCGCACGCGCACGGTGAGTGTGCTCGTCGTGCCCGTGCGCGTGCAGGGCGAAGGGGCGGGCGCCGAGATCGCGCGCGCGTTGGCGCTCGTGAACGCCTACCACCGCGCGGCGTGCGCGTCGGGGCGCGAGCGCGAGGCGGGCGTGGACGCGATCATCGTCGGGCGCGGCGGAGGCTCGACGGAAGACCTGTGGGCGTTTAACGGCGAGGAGGTCGCGCGCGCGATCCGCGCCTCCGGGATTCCCGTCATCTCGGCGGTCGGGCACGAGACTGACTTCACCATCGCCGACTTCGCGGCGGACGTGCGCGCCGCGACGCCTTCCGCCGCCGCCGAGATCGTCGCCGCGCGCGAGGACGAGGTCGCCGCGACGGTCGAGGCGCTCACGCGCGGGATGGTCAGGGCGATCGGCTACCGGCTCGTGAACGAGCGCGCGCGCCTGCAAGAAGCGGCGATGTCGCCCGGCTTCGACGACGTGCGCGCGCGCCTGCGCGACGCCGCGCGCGCGACGACCGACTTGGCGCACCGGCTCGAGAAGTTGATCGCCCGCGTCCGCGAGCGCGCGCGCAAGAAGTTGGACGCGGCGGCGTGCAGGCTCTCGCCCGAACGCAACCTCGCCCGCGCCGCGCGCCAGCGCGCCCGACTCGCGCTCGCGCGCGCCGCGCTCGACGCCGCCGCGACGTCGCGCGCGGACGACGTGCGCGCGCGCCTCGGCGTCGCCGCGGCGTCGCTCGACGCGCTCTCGCCGCTCGCGGTTCTCGGTCGCGGCTACGCGATTGCCGAAGACGAGAACGGGCGGGCGCTGCGCGCGGCGCACGAATCGAGCGGCGGCGCGCGCGTGCGCGTGCGACTCGCCGAGGGCGCGCTTCAGTGTCGCGTCGAAGATTTAGAAGGAGCGTAAAAGGGGTGTCCACCGAGCGCGGGAGGCGCGCGAAGGAGCGCAGGCGCAGCCGCATCGTCGTGAACGTGGACGAAGCGCCGCCGCGCCGCAAGGGTCGGCGCGATCCCGACCGCACGGAGCAGCTGCCGCTGCGCCGCCGCGTGTCGAAGCGCGGACGCCGCCGCCTCTTCGTCGCCGCGTGCGTCGCCGCGGCGCTCTTCGGCGCGTCGCTCGTCGCCGCGTACCTCTGGTATCAGTCGGACAAGGCGACACCGACCTACTCGCTCGCGCTGCTCGCCGACGCGGCGGGGCGCGGCGACCGGGCGGCGGTGGATCAGCTCTTGGACGTTGACGCGGCGACGCGCAGCCTCGTGCCGCAGGTCGTGGCGAAAGTTTCGGGGCAGGCGGCACAGCAGGACGGACAGCAGGGCGCGCAGACGAGCGCGCTCGCGCAGGTGCCCGCCTCGGTGCGCCGCTACGTCGCGGCGAACGCGGGCGTGCTCATTCCGGGCGCGCGCGACGCCGTGCGCGACGCGCTCGTCGCGGAGATCAAGCAAGGCGCGGCGAAGCGCGTCGGCGATTACCCGTTCTTCGTCGCGGCTCTGCTCGCGCGCCTCGCGCCGGACTCTGTTAACGCGCAGGGCGATCTGGCGACCGTTTCGTTCAAGTCGAACTCGCAGCCCGTCACGCTGACGATGCAGCGCAGCGGCGCGGGAGACCGCTGGCGCGTGATCGCGATCGAGAGCGACGAGCTGGCGACTCGCATCGCGGATAATCTGTCGCGCGGGCTGCCGGCGCTCGGTAGATGAACATTTGTGGGGGGCAGGGGCAAGCCCCGCCCCCACAGTTAAACTTCCTAAAGATGAAGATGAAAAAATCTGTGCCTCAACCGCAGACCTTCGAGGCGTCGCTCGCGGCGTTGGAAAGGATCGTGCGCGAGCTTGAGCGCGGCGAGCTGCCGCTCGAAAAGAGTCTGGAGCTGTTCGAGGAGGGCGTGCGCCTGTCGCGCGAGTGCCAGGAGCGCCTGAACGAGGCGGAGCGCAGGATCGAGGTGCTGCTGCAGGACGGCGACGGTCGCACGTTCGCCTCCGCGCTCGCGGCCGACGACCTCGCGCGCGCGGGGCTCGATGAGATCGGCGACGACGATGACGAAAGCGTCTTCTGAGGCGGACGAGACGCGAGACGCCGCGCGCGCCGCCGACGAAGCGGACGAGGCGCGCATCGCGAACGGGGCGGGCGTCGAAGCGGCGCGCGAGTTTTTGTCGCGCGCGCGCGCGCTCGTCGAGGCGCGGCTCGATTGCGTCGTGCCCGCCGAGACGGCGGAGCCCGTCGCGGTTCACGCGGCGATGCGTTGGAGTCTGTTCGCGGGCGGCAAGCGCCTGCGCCCGGCGCTCGTCGTCGCCGCCGGGGAGACCTTCGGCGCGCGCGCCGAAAGCCTGCTCGCGACCGCCTGCGCCTTCGAGCTGCTGCACACCTACTCGCTCATCCACGACGACCTGCCCTCGATGGACGACGACGAGCTGCGGCGCGGGCGCGCGACGTGCCACGTCCGCTTCGGCGAGGCGACGGCGATCCTCGCGGGCGACGCGCTTCAGTCGCTCGCCTTCCAGTTGATCGCCGAGGACGCGAGGGTTGACGCGGAGTCGCGCGTGAAGGTGGTCGCGGAACTCGCGCGTGCGGCTGGCACTCCGGCGGGGATGGTCGCGGGGCAGAGCCTAGACCTCGCGGCGGAGTCGCGCGCGGACGTCTCGTCTGACGAACTCGATCTGATCCACCAGCGCAAGACGGGCGCAGTCATCACGGCGGCTGTCCGCTGCGGCGCGCTGGTCGCCCGCGCGCCGCGCCACGAACTCGAAGCCGTCTCGATTTACGCCGCGCGGCTCGGACTGCTCTTCCAGATCACGGACGATCTGCTCGACGTGACCGCCTCGGCGGAAGACCTCGGCAAGACGCCCGGCAAGGACGCGCGCGCGCGCAAGGCGACCTACCCCGCGCTCCACGGTCTCGACGCGGCGCGGCGGCGCGCGCGCGAAGTTTACGAGGAGGCCTGCGCCGCGCTCGCGGAGATCGACCGACCCACGACGCTGCTCCGCTCGCTCGCGCGCCTCACGCTCGAACGCCGCGCCTAAATCGTCACATCATTCCTTGAACGCTTCGAGCACTTCGTCGGCGTGCTGCTCGACGTTGACCTTGTCGAAGATTTTCTTGATCTTGCCCCCCTTGTCTATGAGGAAAGTTTTGCGCGCGAGCCCCATGTACTTGCGCCCGGCGAAGGTGCGCTCGCCGTAAACGCCGTAGAGATCGGAGACGGCGTGATCGGTGTCCGCGAGGAGCGTGAAAGGCAAGCTGTATTTCTGCGCGAACTTCTGGTGCGAGCGTTCGTCGTCGAGCGAGACGCCGAGCACCTTGACGCCTTCGCGCTCGTAAACCGAGTTCGCGTCGCGGAAAGAACAAGCCTCCTTCGTACAGCCGGGCGTGTCGTCCTTCGGGTAGAAGTAGAGCACGACGTTTTGACCGCGAAGGTCTGAGAGCTTGACGGTGTTGCCTTCTGCGTCGCGCGCCGTGAAGTCGGGAGCCTTGTCGCCTTCTTTGAGCACGGCTGTCGTTTCTCCGTCGGATGAATTTTAGTTTGCGCGTTCGCCGAAAGCTTAGCACGGCGGAAGGGTCGCGCGCCGTCACGCCGCGCCCGCCTGCTGCCGCCGCGGGACGAGCGGCGCGGCTTCGCCCGTCGTCTCTTCGGGCGGCGCGCCGCCGGACATCTGGAGCGCGACGATGATCTGTCGCGCCTCGTCGCGAAGTACGGGCAGTCGCAGTCCGAAGACGAGCGCGCCGACGATGCAGACCGCGCCGCCGAAAGCACCCGCCCGCTGGTTCATCCCGTATCCCCCTCGCCCGAACGAGACGACACACGCCCGCGCAAAGTCTGCGTCTGAAACGCGCGACGAGACCGGCGAAAGTTTCTGCTTGATCGTCTGGCGGGATTATATCGCGCTTACGCGCGGGGGCGTTAACTCGGCGGGGCGACGGTCAGTCTTTCACTTCGCGTCGAACAGGAAGAGATCGGCGAGCTTGAGGGCGAGCGCGTGCGCGTCCGTGCCGTCGCGGTTCAGCAGGACGACGACCGCCGAGCGTTCGTCGGGGAAGCGGACGATTGCCGTGCGGAAGCCGACAGTGCTGCCGTAGTGCCAGACGGCGCGGCGACCGCGGTAGGTCTCGACGTACCAGCCGAATCCGTAAGCCGCCGCGCCCTGATCGGAGTTCGGCACTTGCGCGGTGAAGGCTTGCGCGAGCGTCGCGGGACGGACGAGCTTCTCGGTGTAGAGCGCGGCGTCCCACTTACGCAGGTCTTCGACTGAAGAATAGACGCCGCCGTCGCCGAGCACGGAGCTGGTGAGGCTCTGATCGTGTCTGCGGAATCCGCCGTGACCGTCCGGCGTGTAGCCGTAGGCGCGGTTGTTGACGGTCGAGACGCCGTTCTCGAACGCGACCGTGTTCGCCATGCCGAGCGGCTTGAAAATGTTTTCGCGCAGGAACGTGGCGAACGAGACGCCCGAAACTTTCTCGACGACGAGCGCGAGCACGGCGTAGCCGGAGTTGCTGTAAGAGAAGCGCGAGCCGGGCGCAAAAGTCGTGTCGGTCTGCGTCTTGAGCAGTTCTAACACCTGCTTGTCTCTGAGCGGCACGGTCGCGCTTTCGGGGATGAGGTCTTCGTAGTCTGCGAGACCGGAGGTGTGCGTTAAGAGATGCCGGATCGTGATCTTGCTCCCGTAAGCGGGGAAGTCTGGGAAGACTTCCGTGAGCTTCGTGTCGAGCGTGAGCCGCTTGCGCTCGACTAGCATCAAGACCGACATCGCGGTGAACTGCTTGGTGACGGAGGCGAGACGGAAGTTCGTCGCCGTCGTCGCCGGCGTTTTCTCTTCGAGGTTCGCCATCCCGAACGCGCCCTCGTAAACGACGCGCCCGCGCCGCACGACGAGGAAGCTCGCGCCGGGCGCGTCCGCGCGGTCGAAGTCGCGGAAGAGCGCGTCGGCGGCGGACGACTTATCGCTCGCAGTCTGACCGAAGATCGTCGCGCAGATGAAGGGGAGGAGGGCGAACATCGCAACTCGATATACTCTCATGGAGATTTCATTTTTGCGCGCCGCCGAAGCGCGCTGCCGATCCGCGCTGCGGAGAATGACGAGTCTCCGCCTTGTCCCCGGAGTTGTCAGCCGTCATGCCGCGCGTCGCTTTCTGTGCCCCAACATTTTGAATTCACAGAGCGATTATCTCAACGCCGATTAAGCTGCGTCGCGCAGTATAACGCGCTTTCAGGGCGTGTTAGGCTGCGCCTCGCCGTTTGACCACGCCTTCACCGTCTATCCGAAAACCTGCCCGCGAGCCGTTTTGCCAAGTCACTCATCACCTGATCGGTGGCGGGTTGGTTGAGGTGCGGGTCGGCGGGGCTCGCCATCCAGTCCGCGAGGCGGACGGGGACGGGGAGGAAGTCGAAGCCGCGATTGAAGTATTCGAGGTTGGCGCGATACTGCGCGCGGGAGGTGCGGTAGAGATTGCCGTTCAGTCGGTGCAGACCTTCGCTGTGCGTTCCCTCTTCGGAGCGCGGGTTGTCTGCGGCGAAGGCGACGAAGCCCGCGCCGTGCGCGACGGATGCGCGCTGCATTTCGAGGATGAGCGCGCGCATGAGATCGAGTCCGTATGTGGTGCGCGGGCTGCGGGGCGTGAGGAAGATCGTGAGGTGCGATTTTTCGTTCGCAGGATTCTCGTCGCGCATCCCGCGCCGGTTCGCGTCGTACCACTGCTGCCAGTCGTCTTTGACGACTTCAAGATGCGATACCTCCGTGATCGGAGAATAAGCGGGCGGGTAGCGACGCTCCCACGCGCGGTCGCGCGACCAGTGAAAGTTTTTGCGTAGGGTGAGCGTGAGCTTGAGGCGCGGCGTCTCGCGGATGGGCTGACCGATCTCTTCGCTCGGCCCGCGAAGTGCTTCGCCTTCGAGCCAGAAGGTCGGCTTCGAAGTTCCGTCGGCGGGAAAGCTCGTCGGGAAGACGTTGTTCCAGAGATCGTTGATCGGCGTCTCCCACAGCACGACGAGGTCTGCGCGATACTTGGCGAAATAATCGCGCAGCGCGAGCAACTCCTGATCCTGCCCGTAGCCGCTCGCGCCGACTGAAAAGACGCGGACGCGACCGCGCGCGCCGTTCGCCTCGCGCGCTTCGTTCAAGTGCGCTTCGAGACGGCGCTCAGGCATTTGATCGAACGCGCAGGCGCGCGCCTCGACTTGCGAGTCGCCGACGAGGAGGATGACGAAATCTTGATCGCCATACTCGATCTTCTGCCCGCGATAGCCGATCTGATTGATCTCCGCGGGCGCGGCGTAAACCGCGCGCCAGCCGCTCACCGCGGCGCGCGGCTTGTCGAGCAGTCGCATCGCAACTTCGGCGCACGCCAGCGCGAAGACGATGCCGAGTGCGACGAGAAAGATGCGGGCGACGATACGCGCCCGTGTCGTGACAGCTTTCGCCGCGCGCGGGCGGGCACTCGTCGCCCGCCTCTCGTCAGTCGTCGTCGCCTGCGGCTCGTCGTTCGTCATCTAGGCTTCGGCGGGCGCATCGTCGGGGCGTGTGGCGTGGCGGCGTTGCATGGCGCGCAAGGGTTCGGGGAGGAAGGCGGAGAGTTGGTGCGTGGCGGTGCGACCGTCGGCGAAGGCTTGGTAGAGGGTGAGTTCGGGGAGTTGGAGGCAGGTCAAGGGCGAAGTGTCAACGTAGCCGGTGTCTATGCCGACGGCGCTGTTGAGCATGTAGATGCCGTGGTGACCGAGGCGGCCGCGAAGGGGGAGGAGCGGCGTCGGCGTGTGACCGAAGACGCAGGGCTTGCCCGCGTAGGATTTGTAGAAGGCCGGATCGCGCGACCAGAGGAGGTGCTGCGGGTCTGTGTCGCGCGGGTGCTTGTCGCCTTCGAGCCCGGCGTGGACGTAGAGGGCGTAGTCGTCCTCGTGGTAGAGAGGGAGGCTGCGGAAGAACTCGACGTGATCTTCGGGGATTGACTCGGCGACGCGGCGGCGCAAGGTGTGGAAATCTTTCTCGCTGCGGATGCGAACCCAGTCGCCGGTGTACTGGTGGATCGTGTTGTGCCCGCCGACCGCCGCGTGGAGCCAGATGGTCGCGCCCTCGTCTAAAAAATCGAGGAGCATCTGCTCGTGGTTGCCGCGCAGGCAGACGGTGCGTTCGGGGCTCTCTCGCCGGAGCGCGATCACGTCCTCGACCGCGCCGGGAATCTCCGTGCCGCGATCGACGAGGTCGCCGAGCAGCACGAGCGTGTCCGCCGCGGGGTCGCGCGGGAGCATCGAGACGAGCGCGCGCAGTTGGGCGCGCCGCCCGTGCAGGTCGCCGATGACGAACGTGCTCAACTCGATCCCCGCGCCTCCTCGGTCGGGAAGTTTTTAAGAACGCGCCTGTGACTTCGACTGTGACTGCGGTTGCGACCCTGCTTGACGAGACTCGTCGGGCTGCGACTGAGATTGTGACTGGGGTTCTTGCTGCGTCGGCTGCGACTGCGGCGCTCGTGGCTGCGACTGCGCGTGCGCCTGCGACTGCTCGATGCGCCGCATCAGCTCCGTGAAGCGCGGGTCGTCTTTGAGCGCAGCCCACTCCGGGTTCGCCTCGAACCACGGGCGGTTCTCGTTGCCGAGTTCCACAGCCTTCTCCAGCCACTCGAATGCCTCGTCCTTCATGCCTTCCAGAGCGTAGGCGGTCGCCAGCCAGTACGGCACGTCGTGATCGGCGAGCGCGACTTCGCGGAGTCTTTCCGTCAACTCGGCGCGCGCCGCCTCGTGCTCGCCGAGCTTGCTCAAGGTCTGCGCGTAGAGAGCGCGAAGTCCGGCGATCTCCGGGTGCTTCTCGACGACCTCGCGCAGAATCTCCGAACCTTTTCTCACGTCGCCCTGGTGGTAGATGACGACTCCGCGGAAGGCGCGTATGAACGGGTGGTCGGGCTCGACCTCCGCGCCGCGGTCGAGTTCCTTCAGCGCCTCGTCGTAGCGCTTCATGTACATGAGCACGCGCGCGCGGTTGTAGCTGGCGACGACGCGCTCCGCCGGGTTGAGTCGCTCCATCCGGTCGAGGCAGCGCAGCGCGCGGTCGTACTGCCCGTCGAGGCGGTAGAGGTACGAGGCGACGAACTGCACGCCCGTGTCGTTCGGCGCTTCGTGGCGCAGTCTTTCGACCTCGGCGCGCGCCTTCTGCTTCTCGCCGCGCGCCAGGTAGATGAAGACCATGTGGATGCGCGCCTCGAAGTTCTTCGGGTCGAGCGCGAGCCCCTTGCGGAACGCCGCCTCGGCGCGCTCGTAGTCGTCGTTGTCGCCCATGCACTTGATGACGCGGTTGGCGTAGCAACTGCCCAGGGCGCAGTGCGCGAGCGCGAACCTGTCGTCGAGCTCGACGGCGCGCTTGAAGTGCTGGATCGCTTCTTCGACGTCTTCGTTCGCGAGCGTGTGGTAGATGTAGCGACCGAGCGCGTCGCGACCGCGCAGGTACTCTTCGTAAGCCTCCGCGTTCGTCGTCGCGCGCTGGGCGAGCGCGTCGCGCTCGTCCGCCCCGAGCTCGAGGCTCAAGCCCTGCACGATGCGCTGGGCGATGGTGTCCTGCACGTCAATGATGTTGGCGGCGGTGGCGTCAATGCGGTCAGACCAGAGGAGGTTTCCCGAATCAACGTCAACCAGTTGCGCGTTGACGCGCAGCTTCTCGCCCGCGCGCAGGAAATTTGCCGAGAGCACCGCCGAGACGCTCATCTCGCGCCCGGCTGCGAGCGGATCGACCTGCCGCCCCTGATACTTCGCGACCATCGAGGAGGGGCGCACGACGAGCGAGCGCAGCCGCGCCAGCTCCGTGATCACGGCGTCGGCGAGCGAGAACTCGTAGAACTTCACCTCGCCGTCGCCCGCGAGGTTGTGGAAGGGGAGGATGGCGATGGATTTCTTGTCGCCCTCGCCGGGGATGCTCGTCTGCGGCGTGTCGTGGACGGCGGCGTGCGTCGGCGCGGCGGCGTTGGCGGTCGCGGTCGCGGCGGGCGGCAGAGAGCTCGCGTCGCCCGTGCCCGTGATGTGGCGCAGCCAGCGGCGGAAGGTGCGACCGACGTTGCTCTCCTTCGTCGCGGCGTGGCGCGGCGGGACGGGCGCGATGCCTTCGGCGACCGTGCTCGTCGCCACGCCGCCTCCAGCGCCGACTTCGACGAGCACCGCCCGCAGGTCGTCGCGGAAGTCCGCCATGCGTTGATAGCGATCCTGCGGGCGCTTGGCGAGCGCGCGGTCGAGTATCTCCTGCAGTCGCGGCGGCGTGTCGTCGCGCACGTCGGCGAGGCGGACGGGCGTGTCGTGCAGCACGGCGTAGCGCACTTCGACCGAAGTCTTCCCGCGGAAGGGCCACGTGCCCGTCAGCATCTCGTAGAGCAGGACGCCCGTCGAGAAAATATCGGCGCGGTGATCGACCTTCGCGCCGGTCGCCTGTTCGGGCGCGGCGTAGGTCGCCGTCCCGTAGGGGATGCCCATCTCGGTGAGGTGCTGGTCGGACTTGTCCTCGCCGCGCTCGTCGAGCAGCTTGGCGAGACCGAAGTCCAAGACCTTCGCCGTGCCGTTCGGCGTGACCATGACGTTCCCGGCTTTGATGTCGCGGTGGATGATGCCGCGCTCGTGTGCGACGGCTAAGGCGTCGGCGACCTGCACGCCGATGGCGAGCGCGCTCTTCAGCTCCAGGGGCTTGCCGTTGACGAGCTCGCGGACGTTCTTGCCCTCGACGTACTGCATCGTGATGAAGTGGACGCCCTCGGTCTCGTGCAGCCCGTAGATGACGCAGATGTTCGGGTGGTCTAAGGAGGAGGCGAGCTGCGCCTCGCGCTCGAAGCGCTTGAGGTTCGCCTCGCGGGCGGTGAGCTCCGGCGCGAGGACTTTGACGACGACCGTGCGCCCGAGCCGCGTGTCGAGCGCTTTATAAACCGTCCCCTGTCCGCCCGTGCCGAGCTTCTCGACGATCTTGTAGTTGAGGAGGGTTGAGCGGAGCATCCTGTGCTCTGGATTCTAGGTTTTAGATATTCGATTTGCAACGCGGCGCAGCCGAGAGTGGCGCGGGCGGCTGGGAGCGGGGGAAGCGAGCGGGGCGCGGCTGACCGAGCGAGACAAGGCGGGAGGGGCGACGCGCCGACGCGCGAGACGCCCCTCCGTCCGTGGATCACAAACTCGCTGACCGAAATTTGATCGTCGTCGTCCGGCGAACCGCCGGAACTAGTCGTGCACCGTTCAACCGCGCGGCGGGTCGCCCCAGCCCGAACCCTTGTACACGCCGTCCACGACGACGGCGGGCACGGTCGGGTCGCCGCCCGAATAGTCGAACATCTCCTTGCGCCGCGCGCGGTCGTTCTGCGCGTCGTACTCCGTGAACGCCACGCCCTGCGAGTTGTAGTAGTCGCGCGCCTGCTGGCAGTACGGGCAGCCCGGCTTGACGTAGAGCACCACTCCCATCGTTCGCTGTCCTCCTTGCTCGTAGTTTACCAAAAACCGTGACAAGTGACAGGTGACGGGCGACAGGCAAACCCGCCCGTCCTGCTCGTCACCTGTCACTTGTCACCCGTCACCGCTTGTGTTTTACTCTCGCCCACGATAGCCCGACTCGGTAGCCGCGACGTTTCGGGAGCCCCGAATGGTTGAGAGCGATCTCTTCGAGCCCTACGACAGACTGATCGAGATCGAAGTCTTAGGACGCCGCGTCAGCGTGCCGGAGAACAACCGTCTGCTGCGCTGCTTCCAGTTCCTCTCGCTGCGCACGATCTCCTACGGCGACTTCTGCTGGAACGGCGACTGCACCAACTGCCAGTTCTGGTATCGCGAGCCCGGCGACCCTGCCGAAGCCCCCGAACGCACAGCCCTCTCCTGCCGCTTCCGCGTCCAGGAAGGTCTCAACATCACACGCCTCAACCCCTGCGTCCAGATCGAAGGCGTCAACGCCCCCCGGCGCGACGCGGCACAGCCCGCAGACGACGCCGCGCCCGCCGCGCCCGAGGCGTCGCCCGCCGCCGCCCACGCCTATCAAGAGACTTGATTCGCCGCGCGCCGCGCGCACGTTTCCTCTCCCGCCGCGTGTTGGGCTACACTGCGTTCAACTTTCAACGTCAATCGGCGTCGGCGATCAGTCTTCAGCCGAAAGCTGCGTTCGCTGAAAACTGAAAACCGAAAACTGAAAACTGTCCCATGCACGACGTTCTGATCATCGGCGCGGGCGCGGCTGGTCTCTCCGCCGCGCGCTGGTGCGACGAGCTCGGGCTCGACGCGCTCGTGCTCGAAGAGCGCGACGAAGTCGGCGGCCAACTGCTGCGGGTGCACAACCCGGTCGAGAACCACCTCGGCGCGCGCGCCGCGAACGGGCGCGAGCTGCGCGACCAGTTCGCCGCGCAGGTGGAGGGCGCGGAGTTCGATCTCTGGACGGGGGTCGAGATCGAGAGCGTTGACTTGGGGGCGAAGCGCGTCTCGCTTCGCAGCGGCGAGGAGCTGCAGGCGATCTTCCTCGTCATCGCGACGGGCTTGCGTCGCCGCAGGCTCGACATTCCGGGCGAAAAGGAGTTCGAGGGGCGAGGGCTTATCGAGTCAGCCGCGCGGGATCGGGAGTTGTTCGCGGGGAAAGACGTGTGCGTCGTCGGCGGCGGCGACGCGGCGGTCGAAAACGCCTTGCTGCTCGCCGAGGTCTGCCCGACGGTGACGCTCGTGCACCGCAGGAAGAAGCTGAAGGCGCGCGCGGAGTTCGTCGAGCGGCTGAAGGGGACGCACTGCGTCACGTTCTTCGGCGACTCGGAGCTGGTGCGCATCATCGGCGGCGAGAGCGTCGAGGCGGTCGAGATCAGACGGCACGGCGCGATCAAGTCTTTCCAGATGGCCGTCGGCGGCGTGCTCATACGCGTCGGCTCCGAGCCGAACACGGGGCTGTTCCGCGGGCAGTTGAAGACGGACGAGCGCGGCTACGTCGCCGTGACGAGCGAGCAGGAGACGAGTGCGGATAACGTCTTCGCCGTCGGCGACGTCTCGAACCCGCTCGCGCCCACCGTCAGCGGCGCGGTCGGCGCGGGCGCGACCGCCGCCAAAGTCATCGCCGCGCGCCTGCAGGAGGCGACGGGCTGACGCAGGTGAGCTACAAGACGATCACGCCAGCCGAGTTCGCGGAGCGCGCGGCGCGCGGCGGGCGCGCGCGGCTGATCGACGTGCGCGAGCCGTGGGAGTTCGAGTTGGCGAGTGTCAAAGGCGCGGAGCTGCTGCCCTTGAGCCGCTTCGACGAGTGGGCTGCGTCGCTCGACCCGGCGGAGGAGATCGTCTTCATGTGCCACCACGGCATACGCAGCGCACACGCCTGCGCCCTGCTCGCGCGC
Organism: Acidobacteriota bacterium; assembly: GCA_020201365.1. Taxonomy (GTDB): domain Bacteria; phylum Acidobacteriota; class Blastocatellia; order Pyrinomonadales; family Pyrinomonadaceae; genus JAIVGV01. The sequence continues at coordinate 8,308 of JAIVGV010000266.1, read as the reverse complement.
CGGGGGTTCGCGCGGCTCTCCAACCTCGCGGGCGGCATCGATCGCTGGTCTGAGGAAGTTGACGCGCGCGTGCCGAGGTACTGAATGCAGAATACAGAGTTCAGAATACAGAATACAGAATACAGAATTCGGAATCGGGCACCCGTGCAGAGCGCGTGGCACAAGCGGCGCCTCGCAGGCTCCGGTCTTCCGGCTTCTGACTCCTGTATTCTGACTCCTGTATTCTGTATTCTTTATTGACCAATGCACGCAGTCGAAGAAGATCGTCCCGCGTACACAGAGGCGCACGCCGAGGCGTACCCCGTCGAGTACATCGCGGGGATCGAGCTCTACAACGCGGGCGAGTTCCACGCGGCGCACGACGCCTGGGAGGATCGCTGGACGGACGACGCGGGTCCCGCCGAGAAGCTGTTTCTGCAGGCGATGATCCAGTCGGCGGTCGCCTTTCATCATCTGGAGATCGGGCGACCCGGCGCGGCACGCCGCATGTACCAGATGGCGAAGGAGAAGTTCGCGCGCCTCGGCACGCCGACGTTCATGTCGCTCGACCTGGCGGACTATCAGGCGCAGCTCGACCGCTCGCTCTCCTGGCTTCTGGACGCGCCCGACCCGCGCGGCGTGACGCCGCCCGTGTTCGCCCCGCCCAAGATCAGGCTGCTGCCCGAAGTGATGGAGTTCGACTGATGAGCGCGGACGGTAGAGACGAGGCGCGCGGCGCGCGCGACGCGTCGAGTTCGCGGATGGCTCTGCGCGTGCTCGCCGACGCGCGCCTGCTCCTCATCGCCCTGTGGCTCGGCGGCGCGGTCTTCTTCAGCTTCGTCGTCGCGCCGTCGGCGTTCCGCGTGCTGCCGACGCACGAGCTGGCGGGCGCGCTGGTCACGGAGACGATAACTGTCGTCAACCTTTCCGGCGTCGTGATCGGCGTGCTGCTGTTCGCGTCGTTATTGATCTCGGAAGGCGGACGTGCCGCGCGGCGCGCGAGGCGGCTGGAAGGGGTGTCGCTCTTGATCGTCGTCGTCGCGTGCGGCATCGGGCACTCGCTGAGCCGGCACATGGTTGACTTGCGTAACGCGATGGGGCGACCGATTGATCGCGTGCTGCTCGACGATCCCGCGCGCGTCGCGTTCGACAGCCTGCACACCTACTCGGTCGCGCTGATGTGCGTGGCGATCATCGCCGGGACGGTCGCGCTGTTCGCCGTCGCGCGGCGCAGGAGTTAAAGATCAATCACCGCGCCGCGGCGTGAAGAGGCTTTGATGAGCGTGGCGAGACTGACGGCGGAGACCGTGCGCGCCGACTTCGACCGCATCGCGCCGCTCGCGCACGGCGCGGGCTAGGATCACAACGCGCGGGCGCTGAAGCCCGGCGGCGTGTTCGTCTGCCTCTATCTGTACCGCCGCACGAGCGCGAGCGATCTGTTGTTCGACTGCTTCGCGTACCCGGCGAGCGGGTTGCTGCGGCTGGCGAAGACCGGGAGGCTGAGACCGCCGAGGGCTTTGCGCGAGGCGTATGAAGAGCACGGCAGGACGGACTCGTATCGCACGCTGCCGCAGGTCGTGCGCGGAGGCGCTGCCCGGCGCGCGCGTGAGCCGTCACCTGTTCTGGCGGTATTCAGTCGTTTGGACGAAGGGCATGACGGCGAGCACGCGAACGACGCGCGCGGCGTCGCCGATTCGAGCATGACTAAGGAGACTCCCGGTGGAGATCATCGAAGACATTGACGGCTGGCGCGAGCGCTACCAGCGCTGGAAGCGGATCAACGAGCTGCGCGGCGACGACGTGGGCGCGCACTACCCCTGGGTCGAGAACCGCCGCGCGCCTTTCAAGCCGTTGGGGCGCGCGCTGCCGATGCTCAACCTCGGACTGATCACCTCGGCGGAGATACCGGCGCTCGTCACGCAGGAAGACTTGAAGTTCGCCGCGCGCGGCTACGATCCGGCGCCGGTGAACGCAGACATGAACGCGCAGGTTCCGCTCGCGCGCCTCTTCGAGTTCGAGGGCAACGGCATCATCGGTCGCCTGAACCCGGTCTTCTGGAGTCTCTGCGGCTTCATCCCTTCGGCGGCGCGGTACGCTTCGCAGACGCTCCCCGACTTGGTCGAACGCGTGAAGCGCTACAACGTGCAGGCGGCGCTTCTCGTCCCGGCGTCGCGCCTCTGCCACCAGACGCTGGGGTTGACGGCGCGCGCGCTCGAAGCCGCCGGGGTGCCGACGATGATGCTCTCGGTTGACCGCGAGGCGACGGCGCGCGTCAAGCCGCCGCGCGCGGCTTATTACAAGGGCGAGTTCGGCAGCGTCGCCGGGCGAGCGAACTTCAAGGAGTATCAGCGGCGCATCCTCGACGAGGCGCTGCGGCTCTTGGAGCCGATTGATCAGGTCTCGATCCGTAACCTGGACGTCGAGATCGAGACGGCGGTCGAGGCGCAGCGCGGGGAGAGGTGACGAGCGCCGAAGGGTCGAAGGCTTAAACGAGAAAGACCGCGACGCGCGTCGCGGTCTTTCTCGTTTAAGAGCTTCTGATCTGACCGGGCAGGTTTCGCTATTCCGTCCTCCGGCGTCGCGTCGTCGGAGTGTCGGACTTGGCGAAGTAGCCCTGCCGGTAGGTGAGCTTGAGCTTCTCGTCTTTGAGCGCGGGGTTGACGATCTCGATCTGCAGGCGGCGGAACGTGCCGTCGTGCCGCTTGTTCGTCGGGGAGTAGGCGACGAGGTACTGCTCGCGCAGCTCCTGCTGAATCTGGGCGAAGGCGCGGCGCAGGTCTTCCTCGCTGTGCGGGACGTAGGCGCGCCCGCCCGTGTTCTCGGCGAGCTTGCGGATCGCGCCCTCGTTCACGCCTTCGTAGCTGAAGCTGTCGCCGACGCCGACGACGAAGACGAGCGTGTCGGTCTTGATCGCGCGGTCAATCGCGTCCTGCACCTTCATCTTGCCGGAGGTGTTGTAGCCGTCGGTCATCAGGATGATCGCGCGGCGCGTCTGCTCGGACGATTCCGACAGCACCTCGTCGCAGGTCACCCACACGGCGTCCCAGAGCGCGGTCGAGGCGGCGAGGTCGTTGTTCGTGCCTGAGATCGGCGGCGTGCCTTTGACGACGGTGCCGTTTCCGAGGTAGCCCGAAGGCGGGACGAACTCGACGCGATCGATCGCGTGGCGCACGCGCTCGACGCTGCCCGTCAAGCCCTGCTCCAGAGTCGTCTCGCCGGTGAAGGAGACGACCGCGACCTCGTCCCTGCGCGGGCGCAAGACCGAGTCGACGAACTCGCGCGCCGCCTGCTTCTCCTGCGGCAGCGTGTGCTCCTGCGAGCCGGAGACGTCAATCACGATGGCGAGCGTCAGGGGGAGATCGATCTGCTGTTGGAACGTGAAAATCTCCTGCGGCACGCCGTCTTCGAGGACGCGCACGTCGTCCTTCCTGAGCGTCGTGACGAACCGCTTGTCCTTGTCAATCGCCGTGAAGAGCACGTTCGTCAAAGTCGTGTTGACCGAGAGCACCTCGTCGTCGTCCACGGTCGTGTTCGGATCGACCGGCTTCGGCGTGGACTGCGCGGCGGGCGGCGGCTGCGACTGCGCGGCAGGCTCCTGCGCGCGCGAGGGCGTGAGCGCGACGAGCGACGCCGCGCCGAGCGAGAGTATAAGGACGAGGATGCGCGCCAAGTGCCGACGGTAAGCCATAATTTTTATGATTGCAGGCGACTCTCCGAACCAACTTTGATGCCGCGGCAGGCGCGCAAGATGCTAGGCGGGAGAATCTGACCCCGAAGATTCCGACCAAAGAATAACCACGCAGCTCCGATCCCTAACCCCTGACCCCCGACCGCTAACCCCTATTCCTTCGTCGCCGTGTAGCCGCGCCGCGTCCGCACCTTGTAGTCGCCGCCCGCGGCGAGCTTGACCTCGATGCGGCGGTAGCTGCCGTCGAACGGGCGCGTCGGCTTGTAGGTCACGACGTACTGCGAGCGCAGCTCACGCGCGACGCGACCGAAGGCGCGCTCCAACCCCAGCTTGTCGCCGATGAAGAACGCCTTGCCGCCCGTCTCGTTGCAGAGCTGATCGAGCTCGCGGTCGCCCGCGTCCTTCGGCGTCCCCATCTCGACGCCGGGCACGACGCCCGACAATCCAGCCTTCGTCGAGATGGCGAAGACGGTGGTCTCGGTCGCCTGCGCGATCTCGATGGCGTCTTTCAGGCGCGCGCGGCTCGCCGTGTCGTCGCCGTCCGTGATCACGACGACCACGCGGCGCCCCGGCGCCGAGCGCATCTTCTCGTCGCAGACGAGCCACACGGCGTCCCACAGCGCGGTGTTCGTGCCCGGCTTCTTCACGCTGTCCACGGCGGTGTCGAGCAAGTCCATCTTGTCCGTGAAGTCCTGGAGGAGGCTGATGTTCTCGTCGAAGGTGGCGAACGCGCCCTTGTCCTTGCGCGCGCGCACGACCGTGTAGAGGAAGTCCTTCGCCGCGTCCCGCTCGAAGGAGAGCTTGCCCGCGGTCGAGCCCGAGATGTCCATCAGGACGGCGACGTGGACGGGCACGCCCACCTTCTCGTCGGCGAACGACTCGATGCGCTGCGGCTGCTTGTCTTCGAGGACGACGAAGTCGGAAGCCGAGAGACCGGAGACGGGCTGATCTTTTTTGTCGAGGACGGAGATCGGCAGGCGCACGATGCGGACGTTGACCGTCTCGGTCTGATCCGACTGCTGCGGCGTCGGCGTCTGCTGCGGGCGCGCGGCGGGCGGCTGTGCGCCGCCTTGCGCGGCGGCCTCTTTCGTCGTGAACGCCCACGCGCACGCGGCGACGGACGCCGAAAGGAGGAACAGTTTGGCTGCTAGTCTCATCAGTTTTTTTCGTGTGCTTGGACGTGCGGACGGGACTATCCTCGACGGCTCTCGCGCCCGCGACTTTCGATGCCCCGCCCGCGGCGACTCGTTGCCCTCCCGCGTCGGTACGACCGGGGGCGAAGTATAACAACTGCTCACGCCGCGCGCACCCGCGACCGGCGCGCTGCTTGCGCGAGACCTTAAGCGCCTTCCGCCGCTTCGAGCACTCCGAGCACGGCGGCGAGGTCTTCCGGGAGCGGCGCGCGGAACTTCAGAAACTCGCCCGTGCGCGGGTGGCGGAAGCCGAGGCGCTCGGCGTGCAGGAACTGCCGGTCGAGTTTCGCGACCGCCGCGCGCACGCGCTGGTTCGCGATCTGGTTGTCGCGCCCCGCGCCGTAAACCTTATCGCCGACGACCGGGTGCTTGTTCCACGCCAGGTGCACGCGAATCTGGTGCGTGCGCCCGGTCTTGATCTCGACGTCGAGGAGCGTGAAGCGGACGAAGCGGCGGCTCGCGCGCCAGAGCGTCAGGGCGTGGCGACCCCCGCGCACTACGCCCATGCGCGTGCGGTTGCGCGGGTCGCGCGCGACGGGCTCTTCAATCTTCCCACGCTCTTCGCGCGTCGCCCCGTGCACGAGCGCGACGTAATACTTCACGACCTCGCGCGCGCGGAACTGCTCCATCAGGTTCTCCCGCGCGGCTTCGGTCTTCGCGACGACGATGAGACCCGAAGTGTCTTTGTCGAGACGGTGGACGATGCCGGGACGAAGAAGCTGGGGATTAGGGGTTGGGGGCTGGGGGTCGGGGGGTTGCGCTTCGCGCTGCAAGCGGAAGGCTATCGCGTTGGCGAGCGTGCCCGCGGGGACTCCGGCGGCGGGGTGGACGACGAGCCCGGCGGGCTTGTTGACGACGATGATCGAGTCGTCTTCGTAAACGATGTCGAGCGGGATGTCTTCGGGCGCGAAGTTGACGGGCGGCGGCTCGGGCGTTTCGAGTTCGACCGCCTCGCCCGCCTTCAGCCTGTGCGAAGGTTTCGCCACGCGCCCGCCCACGAGCACGTCGCCGTCCTCGATGAGCTGCTTGAGGCGCGTGCGCGAGACGTGCGCGACGCGCGCGGAAAGATATGCGTCGAGCCGCGCGCCTTCGTCCGGCTTGTCAACCGTGAACGTGAGTGTGTCGGCTTCGTGCGCCGCGTCTTCGCCGGCGCGTGCGTCGTCCGGCAGTTCGCCGCGCGTCCGCGTCGCGTCGCTCATCGCTCAGGCGCGCGCCGCCGTCTCGGCGACGCCCGCGCCCGCGCGCCCGCTCGTCGTCGTCGCGCGACGCCAGCGCAGGATGAGCAGGACGGCGCTCGCGGCGAAGACGACGAGGCTGATCAGTTGCGAGGTCGAGAGCCCCGTGCGCGAGGTGAGGCCGAAGAGATCGCCGCGCGGGTCGTCGCGGAAGAACTCGACCGTGAAGCGCACGGCGGCGTAGAGCACGCCGTAGAGGAGGATGACCTGACCGGAAAATATTTTTCGCCGGTGCAGCCACACGAGCAGCAGGAAGACGAGGAAGCAGGCGAACGACTCGTAGAGCTGCGTCGGGTGCAGAGCGGTTTCCACCGGCACGCCCGTGATCTCGTGCCCCGCCTCGGTGAAGCGCACGCCCCACGGCAGCGTCGTCGGCTTGCCCCAGCAGCAGCCCGCGGCGAAGCACCCTTGCCGCCCTATCGCCTGACCGAGCGCGACCGCCGGGGCGAACGCGTCGGCGGTCTTCCACCACGGCAGCTTGAAGCGGCGCACGAGCACGAACGCGGTCGCCACAGCCGCGACGAAGCCGCCGTAGAAGACGCCGCCCGAACGGAGGAAGTCGAGCGACAAGAGGTGCGAAGGGTTCGCGCGGTACTCCGGCTCGACGACGAGCATCAGCACCTTCGAGCCGACAATCGCCGCCAGGAGCAGCCACAAGCCCAGATCGTAGATGCGCTCGCGCGGCAGCCCGTCGCGCGATGCCAAACGCGCCGCGACGACGAGCGCCAAAAGGAACGCCAACGCGAGCAGCACACCGTAGGTGTTGACGGGGAAGTTGTGGATGCGGAAAAGCTCTGGGTACATCTTCGGAGAAGGAATACAGGGGTCAGAATACAGGAGTCAGAATGAATCTGAAAGCGCCGCTACTGCGCCGAGCGCGCTTCTGTATTCTGACTCCTGACTCCTGAGTTCTTCCTCCTGCCTTCGCGGAGAAGATCGAGCGCGAGCAGGAGCGCGCCGAGGCAGATGGCGGAGTCGGCGACGTTGAAGGTGGGCCAGTAGTGCGCGTCGAAGTGTGCGAGGATGAAGTCTATGACGTGACCGAGGCGGGCGCGGTCGGTCAGGTTCCCGGCGATCCCCGCGAGCAGGAGCGCGCACGCGCCGAGGACGCGGTCGTCGCTGCGGGGCGTGCGGAAAAAATAGGTGAGCACGGCGACGAGCGCGGCGCAGGCGAGGGCGACGAGGAGCCAGCGACCCGCCGCGCCCGCGTGCTGGAGCTGGCTGAAGGCGATGCCCGTGTTCTCCGAGTAGGAGAGGTCGAGGAAGCGCGGGACGAGCGTCACGTCCTGCCCGAGGCGCAGGCGGCGCACCGCCCAAGCCTTCGTCGTCTGATCCACGAGATAGACGCCGAGCGCGGCGAGCAGGTAGGCGGCGCGCCAGCGCACGGCGTTCAATTGCGGATTGCGGGTTGCGGGTTGCGGGTTGGAGAGCCGATCCGTGCCGCGCTCGTCACCGTCGGCTGAGCGGGTCTTCACGTTGGTGCTCCTTCCGCTTCGATCTCGGCGAGCGCTTCGATGCAGCGCTCGCAGACGTTGGGGTAGCGCGTGAAGTCGCCGACGCGCTCGGAGTAGTTCCAGCAGCGCTCGCACTTCTTGCCGTCGGCGCGGAAGACTTCGACCGAGATGTCGGGCGCGCTCGCGTCGTCCGTCTTCGTCACGCCGACTTTGGAGACGATGAAGACGTAGCGCAGCTCCGGCTGGTACTGTTCGAGCGTCTCGAACAGCGGCGACTTCAGCCTCACCTCGACGCGCGCCTCGAGGCTGCTGCCGATCCGCTTCGCCGCGCGCGCCTCTTCCAGAGCGCGCAAGACGACTTCGCGCACCTCGAAGATTTGCGCCCAAGCTTGCGACAACTCGGCGTCGCGCTCGCCGGGCAGCACGACGGGGAAGCCCGCCATGTGAACCGAGACGGGTCGCGGCGCGTCGGTCGTTGTGGCGGCGGTCGCGTCGCCGCCCGTAAGAACTTGGTAAGCGGGCGCGGGGATGTTCTCCCAGATTTCGTCCGCCGTGAAAACCAGGATCGGCGAGAGCAGGCGCGCGAGCGCGTCAACGATCTCGTAGAGCGCCGTCTGCGCGGAGCGGCGCGCGTGCGAGCGCGGGGCGGCGGTGTAGAGGCGATCCTTGATGATGTCGAAGTAGCGCGCCGAGAGCGTGACGGTCGAGAACTGGTAGAGCGTCTGGAAGACCGCGTGGAAGTCGTAGTCGCGGTAGGCG
>JAIVGV010000244.1 GCA_020201365.1 Acidobacteriota bacterium | reverse complement strand
CATCAGAACTCACCACAGAGACACAGAGGACACGGAGGGGGCACAGAGAATAGTTCGGTTTTCTCTGTGCCCCCTCCGTGCTCTCTGTGTCTCTGTGGTGAACTGCCTTCTGTACCTCACACAGCCGAAGCGGGTGTCGCCTCGACCTCCGGCGCAGGCTTCACGCCCGCGAACCTGTCAGCCCAGCGCACGCGCCCGGTGATCTGCATGACGACGAAGAGCGTCAGGATCGAGCCGATGCTGACGGCGAGCCCCGTGAAGCCTTTGAAGAAGAAGGCGTAGGAGAACATCACGAGGTAGATGAACTGTGCGAGCCCCGCCTCGCGCGCCGCGAAGCGCGTGCCGACGACGAGCCGCAGGTAGCTGATGACGAGGAAGACCGAGACGACCGAGGAGATCGCGAACGACGTGTGGATCGAGACGTGATCAACCAGGTACGCCAGGAGCAGGTGGAACGAGAAGAACGCGGCGGCGAGGAAGAAGTAGTTCATCGGGTGCAGCTCAATCCCGCGCATCGTCGTGATGATGAACATGAGGAAGAAGAAGAAGAACAGTGAGACCGGCGCGAAGAAGCTGATGCGACCCGCCAGAGGTCCGGGCTGCAACTTCTCCGGCATCGTCATCCCGATCTGGAAACCAGAGACGAGGTTCTTGTAGTCCCACTCGAGCTCCCAGCCCCCGGCGGTCTGCTGCTCGCGCGTCGGCGAGAGCGTGTTTTCGGGGAAGTCAATCGCCTTGAAGTTCGTCGCCATCTTCATCTGGAAGTCTCTGACCTGCGCCACCTCATTGCCGAAGTTGTAGCGCCACTCGGTCAAGCCCTGCGAGCGGTAGCCGACGTGCAGCACAGCCGTCTCGCCGGGCTTGATCTGTGCCGTGCCCGTCGCCGCGCCCTTCTCGTTCGTGAGTTGAACAGGTGAATCGTTGACCGTGAAGACGAGATCGTCGTAGATCGCCTGCTCGGTCGGGAACTTCAAAGTGAACGCGACCCTGTCCTCGTCGGTCTCGTTGCGGAACGTGTACGCGCCGTCGAAGCCGACTCTGTAGGTGCTGTACCAGAGCAAGCCCTTCTGCCGGTAGTCGAGCGCGAGCGCGACGTTGATGCGGCTCGCGTCAACCGGCAGCGCCACAGTCTCCTTCACCTGCTCCGTGACGGTCTTCTTCTTCCCGTTCTCGACCGTCTCCGTGGTCTTCGGGACGGTGCGCGTGACCTCGGCGACGGGCGGCGACTGGACGTGCGGCGCGCCCCACGTCGAGACGACGCGGCTGTCCAGCACGCTGCCCGAATCGTACGTGCGCGAGAAGATCGTCGCGCCCAGGATCATCCACGCGACCGACGCGCACGCGAAGATGAAAGCGATGGCGATGATGCGCTTCAACATGACTTCCAACTCTCCTTCCTCAAAGTCTTCCGAAAGTTCCTCCGGTCAGGCTCCGCCGCACACGTCTGCATTCGTCCGCGATTAGACTCGTACACGCGCGCGCCCGCGTCAGCCGCCCGCGCCACGCGGCGCGCACGTGGCAGCCCACACACGCTCGCGCGCTTCCCACGCCCGATCACACGACGCTCAAACGGTCGTCACGCGCGCTTCGGCTTGAGTCGCGCGCGCGAGCCCGACATCCGGGAACGAGCCGCGGCCGAAGAAGACGTGCCGCGCGAGCCGCTCGCCCGGCGGCGTCCGCAGCATCGCGCACGCGGCTTCGAGCGCGCGCGGCGACCGAATGCCTCTGACCACGCGACGCATCCACAGCCGCGACGTGAAGCGCGCGCGGAAGCGCTCGCCCGAATAGGGCGCGAGCGACGCGGCGTCGTCCGTCCGCAGGTAGTCTGCCGTCAAGCGCGCGGCGAGCGTCGAGAGTCGCATCGCGGGGTCGAGCCCGCCCGCCGTCAAAGGCGAGACCGCGCCCGCCGCGTCGCCGACGAGCAAGCCCCGCTCGCACGCTGTCCTTTTCAGCACGCCGCCGACGGGGATGAGCCCGCCGCGCCGCTCGACGAAACGCGCGTGACTGAACTCAAAGCGCGCGTCTAGAGTTGCGA
>JAIVGV010000361.1 GCA_020201365.1 Acidobacteriota bacterium | reverse complement strand
GGGTTAGGCGCTGGGGGTTGGGGACAGAGGACGAAAAACTTTTTCTTCCCCAACCCCTATCCCCCAACCCCCCACCCCCACCTTTCATTCATCAAGCTTGAAACTGTCGCGCCACGCCTGCACGTTCTCCGCCTCGCCGGTCTCGTGTGAGCGGCGCAGGCGCGTAATCACCGGGTGGGCGATCTTGTTGACGGTCGAGGCGAGCAGGCTCTCGACCGCCTTCTCCTGTTCGGGCGTGAGCGCGCCGAGGCGATTGCGCTGCCGCCGGAACTCCTCGCGCGCGATCTCGTGGAGGCGCTCGCGCACCGCCGCGACCGTCGGTCCGAGATCGAGCTGCCGGAGCGCCTGCTGGAACTGCATCACCTCTGATTCGACGATCAGCTCGGCGCGCTCGGCTTCCTTCTCGCGCTCGCGTATGTTTGAGGCGATGACGGATTCGAGGTCGTCTATGTCGAAGACGAAGAGGTTGTTGATCTCCGCGACCTTCGGATCGACGTTGCGCGGCACGCTGATGTCTATGAAGAAGGCGGGGCGGTTGCGCCGCGCGGCGAGAGCCGAGCGCGCCATCTCCGGCGTGACGAGGAACCCGGTCGCGGCTGTCGAGCAGATCACCACGTCCGCCTCGGCGAGCCGCGCGGGGAAGTCCGAGAACTCGACCGCCTCGCCGTTGAAAGTCGCCGCGAGCCTCTGCGCGGTCTCGTAGGTGCGGTTGGTGACGAGGACGCGCGCCGCGCCCGCCGCGGCGAGGTGCTGCGCGGCGAGTTCCGCCATCTCGCCCGCGCCGACGAGCATGACGGTCGCGCCCCTCAGAGTTCCGAAAATCTTTTTGCCCAGCTCGACCGCCGTGTAGCTGATCGAGACCGCGGACGAAGCGATGCCCGTCTCCGTGCGGACGCGCTTGGCGACGCGCAGCGCGTGGTGGACGAGCTTGTGTATGACGCGCCCGGCGGTTCCGGCGTTGACGGCGAGGGAATACGAGTGGCGCACCTGTCCGAGCACCTGCGGCTCGCCGACGACCATCGAGTCGAGCGAGGAGGCGACGCGGAACATGTGGCGCACCGCCTCCTCCTCGACGTGCGTGTAGAGGTGATCGTAGAAGAACTCCTGCGGGATGTCGCGCGTCTTGCTCAAAAACTCCGTGATGTGTGACGCGCCGGCGAAGCCGTCCACACCGTTCGTCGTCGCCAGAATCTCGACGCGGTTGCACGTCGAGACGATCAGCCCCTCGCTTACCCGCTCGCCGTCCACGAGCGCGCGCAGGGCGTCGGCGCACGCCTCGTCGGTGAACGCGAGCCGCTCGCGCAGCTCCACGGGCGCGGTCTTGTGGTTGACTCCGACGAGGACGAGAGACATAACGCGGAAGTAGGGACGATGAACGATGAACTGAAAGCCTTTGCCTTCACTTCATCGTTCGTCGTTCATCGTTCACCCAAAAACGTGATACCCGCCCATCAGGCGCGTACCCAAAAAAGTGAAAAGGACGAGGGCGAAGCCGACGACGCCGACCCAGGCGGCGCGCCGCCCGCGCCACTGTGCGCGGTAGTGGATCATCGTGAGGTAGAGCACCCACGTGATCAAAGCGAAAATCTCTTTCGGATCGTTGTGCCACATGCGACCCGTGCGCTCGGAAGACCAGATGATGCCGGTGATGATGCCGAGCGAGAGGAGCGTGAAGCCGATGCCGGCGGCGGTCTGCCCGATGTCGTCAACGGTCGAGAGCGGGGGTAGTCGGTGGAAGAACGAGCCGAAGGTTTTAAGTTTCAGCTCCCGCTCCTGCCACAAATACATCAGGCTCGCGGCGAAGACGACGAAGAAGGAGGCGTAGGCGAAGATGACGAGCGTCGTGTGAATCGGGAAGAGCCACGACGCGACGCCTCCGGTCACGTTCGCGGCGGTCGCCGTCGTCGAGCCGTCGCGAACGAGGAGCGAAGCGGTGACGAGGAAGGTTGCGAGCGGCATCGTCAGCACGCCGAGCGCGTTGATGCGGTAGCGCAAAGACGCGACGAAGTAGGCGATGGCGAGCGTCCACGCGAGGAAGGAGAGCGTCTCGCGGAAGCTGAAGAGCGGGTAGTGACCGTCGCGCGCCCAGTCGACGGCGAGCGCGCAGGTGTGCGCGGCAAAGCCCAGCGCGAGCGAGACGTTCGCCGTGCGGTCTGCGGCGCGACGCTTGTTGACGAAGGCGAGGACGGCGTGGATCGCCGCGACCGCGTAGCCCGCGAGCGCGGCGAGGAGTAGGTATTTCATCGGAGGCTCAAGAATCCGTGCGGCTCGCCGAGCATTCTAGTCGAGGCGGAGAAAGGGCGGCAAGCGGGGCGCGATCCGTCGCGGTGTTGATAAGCGGCGGTCAGACGTGCGAAACTGCGTCCGGCGAACCCAACCTAATACTTTGATCGAGCGAACATGACCCCGACACGCGAAGAAGCCTGGGAGTTGCTCTGCGAGTACACGAAGGGCGACAGCCTGCGCAGGCACGCGCTCGCCGTCGAGGCGGCGATGCGCGCCGCGGCGGCGCGCTACGGCGGCGGCGACGCGGACGCGGACGAGTGGGGCATGGCGGGGATGCTGCATGATTTCGACTACGAGATGTTCCCGACGATGGAGGAGCACCCGTTCAAGGGCAACGAGATCATGCGCGGGCGCGGCTACCCCGAACAGATCCGCCGCGCCATCATGGGGCACGCGACTTACACCAATGTTCCGCGCGACACGCCGATGGCGAAGGCGCTGTTTGCGACCGACGAGCTGTGCGGCTTCCTCGTCGCCTGCGCGCTCGTGCGCCCGGACAAGAGCCTCGACAACCTCGAAGTCAAGTCCGTGAAGAAGAAGCTGAAGGACAAGGCGTTCGCCCGCTCGGTCAACCGCGAAGACATCTATCAGGGCGTCGAAGAACTCGGCGTGCCGCTCGAAGAGCACATCCAGTTCGTGATTGACGCGCTCAGACCCGTGCAGGGAGAGATCGGACTAAACAGGGCGGCGGGCGCAGAGACTTAGCGAGATAAGATGGTGCTAGTAGATGTTGGGCAGCGTCCCTGATCCTCTGGGAGAGAGGATCACCCCTGTAGCGAAGAGCGACGCGACGATCAACAGCAAAGTGAGCAGCGCGATCAGGACAGCTTGCAGCTTGCGCCTGCGTGCCGTGTGACGATAGACGAAGATGGCCGCGTAGATAATCGAGGCGAGCGGCAGCAGCAAGGTGAGAGGGGCAAGGAACATAACCTTGCCGGGGCGGTCAAACGAGTTAGAGAGCACGTGATTGATTGCTGCGAACGATCCCGCCCCTACGACGGTGGCAAGAAGCGTGGCGGCGATGAGTAGTTTCCAGCGCAAGCGTTGACAGCCCTTCTTCTGTCTGCGTGGCTTCTCTCGCGACGAGGGGTTTGAGGACGAGCGGAAAACGGCGAAAGGATAGCACAGAAGGGGAGTGACAAGTGATCGGTAACGGGTGACAGGTAAATCCGGGAAGTTTTTACCCGTCGCCCGTCGCCCGTCACCCGTCACCTTGAGTTGATGGTTGCGAGGAGCACACTTCTTTTCCTGTCGCGGCGGGAGGGCTTGAAGGACTTCGCGACGAAGTTCCGCCCGTTCAAGCGGATGACGACGCGGTTCGTCGCGGGCGAGGACATCGCGCAGGCGGTCGAGTCCATCCGCGAGATCAACAAGACGGGCGCGTCCGCCTCGTTCGATCATTTGAACGAGGGCGTGACGCGCGCCGAGGAGACCGAAGCCGAGGTGCGCGAGTACAAGCAGATTCTCGCGCGCATAGACGAGTCGGGGATAGACTCGAACGTCTCGATCAAGCTGACGCAGTTCGGGCTGGCGATTGACCCGGAGCTTTGCTATCGCAACGCGCGCGCGGTCGTCGAGGAGGCGGCGCGGCGCGGCAACTTCGTGCGCGTGGACATGGAGGAGTCGGCGGTCACGCAGGTGACGATTGACATCTTCAGGCGGCTACGCGCCGAGTTCGATCTGAACACTGTCGGCATCGTCTTGCAGTCTTACCTGAAGCGCACGGCCGGTGACGTGCAAGACCTGTTGAAGATTCCGGCGCGGATACGCCTGTGCAAGGGCGCGTACAACGAGCCGCCCGAAGTCGCGTTTCCCGAAAAGCGAGACGTGGACGCGAACTACGTCGCGCAGATGAGGGTGCTCTTATCGTCGGGCGTCTATCACGGCATCGCGACGCACGACGAGCGGATGATCGCGGCGACGGTTGACTACTCGCAGCGGCAGGGCATCGCGAAAGAGGCGTTCGAGTTTCAGATGCTCTACGGCGTCAGGCGCGACCTGCAAATCCAGCTCGCGCGCGAAGGCTACCGGATGCGCGTCTATGTGCCTTACGGGAAGAGCTGGTATCCCTACTTCATGCGGCGGCTCGCCGAAAGACCCGCCAACGTCTGGTTCATCCTGAAGAACATGTTTAAGGGGTGAGCGACGCAGGACGAACGAAGCTGAGATGAGCGACTACGCCTGGATACTGTGGACGGTGCTGGGGCTCTTGCTGATCATCGCCGAGGTCTTCTCGACGGGCTTCGTGCTGCTGTGGTTCGGCGTCGGCGCGCTGGCCGCGGCGCTCGCAGCGGTCGTCGGCGTCGGCTACCCCCTCCAGTTCCTCGTCTTCTTCGTCGTCTCGGTCGCGCTCACCGCCGCGTCGCGGACGATCTTCGCGGAGCACTTCGTGAAGAGAGGTCACGAGGGCGGGTTGAAGACCGGCATGGAGTCGCTACCGGGCAAGGTCGGGACGGTCGTCACGTCGAGCCGCGGCGCGCTCAACGAGGGCGCGGTCAAGGTCTTCGGCTCGACGTGGACGGCGTACCCCTCGCCCGGCGAGGAGCCGCTCGAAGCGGGCGACCGCGTGGTGGTTGACTCGATACAGGGCGCTTCGATCTACGTGCGGCGCGTCGGCACAGAGCCCGACTGGCGCGCGAAGGAGCTGCCCGCGGGCGGCGACTCGGCGAAGGAGTAGCGCGCCGCCGTCCAGACCGCGATAGTGTTCGGCACCAGTTCGGCGGAAAGATTTCGGCGAAAGAAACGGCTGCCGCGCCTTCAAAGCGCGGCAGCCGTTTCCGTTGAATGCGCGGCGCGGAGTCGTGTCTCCCCGCCGCGCCGGTCCGGGCGCTACGGCGTGCCGAAGCGCGAGCGGTACTCGGGCGAGTTGACGAAGCCGTTGACCATGGAGCGGAAGTCTCCGGGGTGCGCGGCGAGGAAGTTGAGCCAGGCGTTGAAGCCCGCGGCGTCGGGGTCGCGCCGCAGGTAGCCGAAGTACTCGGAGAGGACGAAGGCGCGGTTGAAGGCCGCGGTGTTGCCGGAGAACTCGGCGCGCTCGACCACGTCGCGCAAGACCTGCGCGCGCGTCTTCGTCGCGGCGTCGAGCGCGGCGACCTCCGCGTCGCGGAAGCCCGCGGCGAAGGTGACGCCCGTGTTGGCGATCACGCGATCAACGTACTGCGCGTTGGTGAGCGCGTCGAGCGTCGCCTTGAACTCGTTGCGCTGCGCGAACTCGTTGGCGAAAGTGACCTTCGACGCCTCGTCGCCCGCGCTCAGGCGGCTCATGTCGCCCATGAACTCGCCGTAGAGCGGGTCGCGCCCGTAGGCGGCGCGGTAGAAGCGGATCGCGAAGTAGCCGCGCAGTTGGAACTCCGACGAGAGGAAGAACGAGCGCGAGACGGAGACGCGGTCGCAGGTCGCCGAAGGGCTCGACGGATCGCTGTTGAACTGGTTGGGGCAGTTCGTCAGCACCGCGACCCAAGTGTTGAAGCCGCCCGTGTCCGGCTCTCTAGAGAGGAAGTCGAGGTACTGCTGGCGGACGAAGAAGTTGATGGTGTCTATCGGATTCGTCGTTGACGGCGCGGAGTCGTTGTCCGTGATCGTGAGTTCGGCGTCGTTAGGGCTGCCCAAGCCGACGAGCGTTCCCGTCGGGTTGCTGAGCGTGAGGCCAACGGTCTCGTCGCCCTCGACGAACTTGTCGTCCACTATCGAGATGTTGATCGTCTTGAACGTCTCGCCCGGCGCGAAGCGCAGCACGCCTTCGGCGATCTCGTAGTCGGATCGCTGGCTGGCGTGCCCCGGCTGACTCTCGTCGAAGGTCGCGTACTGCACGGTCGCCGAGCCGGAGGTGTCGCCCTCGCGGATGACCGGGATCGAGATGGTGCCGCCGCCCTCGCCGATGCTGAACGAGTCGCCGCCGAAGTGGATGAGCGAGGTCGCTTGGTTTTGCGTCGGGTTGAGCTTGCCGAAGAGACCGTGCTCCTCCTCGGAGGGTCCGGCGGAGAAGTAGAGCGTGTTCGGGTCGCCGCCGTTGCCGCCGTTGCCGAAGGTGAGCGCCCACAGCTCGTCGATCTCGATCTCCTCGTTGGCTTCGTTCCTGAGCGAGCCGAGGAACGTGCCGCCCGTCGGGTTGAAGGCGTTGATGCTCGCGCCGCCCTCGCCGAAGTTGCCCACCAAGAGCGCGCCGCCGAACTCGCCGAAGGAGATGGGCGCGATCACCATGCCCCACGGCGAGTTGAGCGGCCCGTTCGAGACGACGCGACCGAGGAAGACTCCGTTCGGATCGAACTTGCTGACGTAGCCGTTGCCGATACCGTCTATGTCTCTGCCCGTCACCGGATCGAACTTGGCGTAGGCGACGTAGAGCGAGCCGCCGATGTTCTGGATGTTGAACGGGTGGAAGTTAGGCGGCAGAGCCGGGGCGCCCGTGTCAACGAACGTGAAGCCGGAGGTCTGGAGCGTGAACGTGCCGTTGAAGGTGTCGATCTTGCCGTTCTTGAAGTCGGCGGCGTAGAGGAAGTTCGCCGTGCCGTTGTTGCCGATGGCGAGACCCGTATAGACGTGACCGGGCTGGCTCGCCGCCTGCGTGGCGACGGTCGAGCCGGCGGCGGGCACGTTCGGACTCCAGCCGTAGATTTTTCCGCTGAGCGACGCGAAGAGGAAGTTGGCGCGCGCCGAGGCGGTGCCGGAAGTGACGATGAAGTCGGTCGTGCCGCCGTTGTTGGCGACCGTGCCCGTGATCGAGGGCGGCGTCTCCGGGATGGTGATGTTCGGCATCCCCGGCTGCTTGAAGAAGACCGTGCTGCCCACGTCGCCGCGGTAGAGCGACGCGGTGCTCGTGCCGTTGTTGGCGAACCAGAATGGGCTGCTGCTGGTCATGCTGATGCCCCACGGGTTGCGGAGCAGCGGGTCTTGGATGAGCGCGATGCCGGGGATGTCGGAGACGAGGTTCGTCTGGCGGTAGGCGCTGCCCGGCGTGATGGAGGGCACTGCGAGTATCTGCCGATCCTGCTTGTCGTCGCCCGACGCGCCGGAGGCGTGTGTGC
>JAIVGV010000084.1 GCA_020201365.1 Acidobacteriota bacterium | reverse complement strand
CCACGTCTCGATCCGCCCGTCTTCGAGCGTGAGCGCGTGCGCGGCGGGGAGTTTCTGGATGCCCTCGTAGATCGAGAGCGGCGCCGGGACGTAGTCGAAGGCGAGGTACTGCCGCAGCGCTTCGAGGTTGACGCTCGTCGTGACCGACGGGTGCGCGAGCAGGACTTTGGGCTCGGAGGCGAAGAGGAGTCTGCCGCCGAAGACGCCCCAGTACAAGGGCTTTTCGCCGAACGGATCGCGCGCGAGGAAGAGCCGGCGGCGGCGCGCGTCCCACAGGGCGAAGGCGAACATCCCGTTCAAACGGTCGAGCATCTCCGTGCCGAACTCCTCGTAGAGGTGCGGCAGCACTTCCGTGTCCGACGCGCCCCTGAACCTGTGCCCGCGCGCTTCTAGCTCCGCGCGCAGCTCGCGGTAGTTGTAAATCTCGCCGTTTAAGACGACGGAGATCGCGCCGCTCTCGTCCGCGACGGGCTGCTCGCCCGTTTGCAGATCGATGATCGCCAGCCGCCGCATCCCCAGCGCGACGCCCGGCGCAACCATCACGCCTTCCGAGTCGGGACCCCGGTGCAGCATCCGCCCGCACATCGAGCGCACGAGTTCCGCCGCGCCGTCTTCATTGGTCGCGCGCGCGTCGAGCGTCGCCCATCCGGTGATGCCACACATAAGAAGTACTCAGTGCTGAGTGCTGAGAAAAGACGGAAGCTGAAGAGTTAGAGTTTTTTGTCTTTCACTCAGTACTCATCACTTGTCTTCAAAGCCGATCCGCTCGCGCACGGCGTAGATCGGCTTCGCCTGCGACTCGTGGTAGGTGCGCACGAGCATCTCGGCGAGCAAGCCCATCAAGAAAAATTGCACGCCGACGGCGAACATGACGACCGTGAGCACGGGCAGCGGCGTCTGCACGAAGTCGGCGCGGTGGATGAGCTTCCAATAGACGGCGAGCAGCCCGGCGAAGAAAGAGATGAGGAAGGCGGCGAGACCGAACGTGCCGAAGACGTAGATCGGCTTCGTCTGGTACGACGCCATGAACTTGATCGTGACGAGATCGAAGACGACCTTCACGGTGCGCGAGAGCCCGTACTTCGACTTGCCCATCGTCCGCGCGTGGTGCTCGACGGGAATCTCCGTGACGCGCGCGCCGACCCAACTCGCGTAGATCGGGATGAAGCGGTGCATCTCGCCGTAGAGGCGCACGTCCTTGATCGAGTCGCGGCGGTAGGCTTTCAGAGAGCAGCCGTAGTCGTGCAGCGGCACGCCGCCGATCCACGAGATCAAACGGTTGGCGATCATCGAGGGGATGCGGCGCGTGACCATCTTGTCCTGACGATCCTTGCGCCAGCCCGACACCACGTCGTAGCCCTCATCCAACTTGGCGAGGAGGCGTTTGATGTCCGCCGGATCGTTCTGCAAGTCGGCGTCCATCGGCACGAGCACGCGCCCGCGCGCCGCGTCGATCCCGGCGCTCATCGCGGCGGTCTGACCGTAGTTGCGCCGCAAGCTAATTACGCGCACGCGCGGATCAGACGCCGCGATCTCGCGCAGGACTTCGAGGCTCCGGTCGGTCGAGCCGTCGTCCACGTAGATCACCTCCGCCGACAAGCCCAGTTCGGCGAGCGCCGCCCGCATCTTCGCGTGCAAGGGGCGCAGGTTCGGCTCCTCGTTCAGGACGGGCAGGAAGACGGAGATGTCCGGGCGCGACGACTCGTCGCCGTCCGCGCGAGATTCGTTCGCGCTCGCGCTGCGACGGTCCAAAGTTTCCTTCTCGACAACACTCATTCAGTCCACCTTGCGCGCGACGAGGATCGCCGACACGCCCAGAGGGAGGTTGAAGCGTCGCAGCCAGACAGCCTCCGCGCCGAACAGGCGACCGAGCACGCCGTTGAGCGCGGGGACGTTGACGACGTTCTCGGAGGCGGGGCGCAAGCCCGTCGCGCGCATCAGCAAGCGCGCCGCGAGGATGGGCGCGAAGAACGTCGCGTTCGCGTAGGTCGCGCGCTCTACGCGGAAGCCCGCCGCCTCGACCGCGGCGCGGAGTTGCGGCAGCGTGTAGCGGCGTCGGTGGTGGCTCACGTCGTCCTGCACGCCCCAGAGCCAGTTGAAGGCGGGGACGAAGAGGAGCGCGCGCCCGCCCGGCTTGAGCACGCGGCGCATCTCGGCGAGACCGGCAGCGTCGTCGTCCAGATGCTCGACCACGTCGAGAGCGGTGACGAGATCGAAAGACTCGTCTTCAAACGGCAGCGACTCCGCCGCGCCGCGCCGCACGTCCGACAGTCCGCGCTCGCGGCAGAAGCCGAGCGCGTCTTCCGAAACGTCAACCCCGTGGGCGTCGCCGAAGCGCGCGAGCATTTCGAGGTTCGCGCCCGTGCCGCAGCCCACGTCGAGGATGCGCGGTCGCGCGCCCGAAGGGAGGTTGAGCGAGGCGACGAGGCGCGCGAGGAAACTTTCGAGGATGCGGCGGCGGCCCGCGAACCACCAGTGCGAGTCTTCGACGCGGCGCAGGATCGCGTAGGTGTGCCGCTGCATCTCGCGCGGCAGCGCGCCCTCAGCCTGTTCGATCTCGCTCGCCATCAGTCGCCCCGTCGCCGTCAACTCTGCCGAAGCCCCGCCAGCTACTCTTGTTGTGCCAGCCGATCTCAACTTCGTCAGCGCCTATGCCCCGCCACCACCCTTCGAACTCCGCGCGCGGGACGTAGAACGCCGTCGGCGCGATGAGGTGATCGAAGACTATCGTGTGCTGCTCGCGCCAGCCGAAGCGCGCGAGGCTGTTGAGGTAGTCATTGTAGAACAAACGGCGCGCGAAAGCCTGCGTCAGCGGGCTGCGGTTGAGCGGCGCATAGACGAGCTTCGTCGCGGCGAACAGAGCCGCGGTCGGCAGCTTCGACAGTTGCAGCAGCGCCCCCCGGCTCATGCGCGAAGTCACGCGCTCGCGCACCGGCGAGACGTAGCGCGTGATCCACTCGTTGTTCTCCGCGCCGTAAACCCACGCCGACAGGTGTCCGCCCGCGCGCACGTGCTTCGACAGCGCGACGAACCCCGCGCGCGGATCGGGCAGGTGATGGAGCACGCCCACGGAGAACGCGTAGTCGAACGCGCGCCGCTTGAGCGGCAGGCGATAAATATCTGCCTGGACGACGTGCGCGTTCGCCAGATCGCGCGTCTCGCGATAGGCGACCTCGACCGCGTCGCTCAGGTCAACGCCGACGATCTCGCGCGCGCCCCACTCGGCGGCGAGCCGCGTGTGGCGACCTTTGCCGCAGCCGCCTTCGAGCACGAGTTTGCCGCGGAAGAATTCGGGGCGGACGGGCGCGATCCAGCCGAGGAACTGTTCGGCGTACTGCTCGTCGCGCTGCGTGAAGTGCCGCCACTGCCAGCCGAAGTTCTCCGCGGTCGAAGCCTTGTCCGCCTCGATCTCCTTAAAGTCGGCGAAGCGAGGCACGCCGCGGCGGATTGGAAAGCCCCGCGCGCAGGCGTCGCACTTCAACTCGCCCTCGACGATCTCGCGCCACCCGCGCGCCTCGTCCGCCGACGCGACCGACGACAGGCGCACGTCGCCGCCGCACGAGGGGCACGAGAGGAGTTTGAGCAGCGAATCTTTCATCAGGCATAAACGGTGAAGTCGGAACGATGAGCGACGAAGTGAGGGCGGCTTGCCTTCACTTCGTCGTTCCGCGTTCCGACTTCACCGTTGTATTGAACCACGCGACGAACTTCCCGATGCCCTCCTCGATCTGCGTCCGCGGATCGTAGCCGAGCAGGCGGCGCGCCTTCGAGATGTCGGCGAAGGTCTGCGGCACGTCGCCGGGCTGCGGCGGCTGGCGGTCAATGATCGCCTCGCGCCCCAGCTCCTTCTCCAAGAGCGCGATCAGCTCCCCGAGTTCGACCGTGCGCGACTCGCCGAGGTTGATCGCCTCGAACATGGTCGCGTCGTATTCAACCGCGGCGCGCACGCCCGCGATGATGTCGTCCACGTAGGTGTAGTCGCGGCGCGTCGTGCCGTCGCCGAAGACGGGGACGGGCGCGCCCCGCGAGATGAGCTCGGCGAACTTGCGTATGGCGAGGTCGGGTCGCTGGCGCGCGCCGTACACGGTGAAGAAGCGTAAGCAGACGCAGCGCACGCCGTAGAGGTGCGCGTAGGTGTGGCACAGAAGCTCGCCCGCCGCCTTCGTCGCGGCGTATGGCGAGATCGGGTGGCGGACAGGGTCGTCCTCGCTGAAAGGGACTTTCGCGTTCGCGCCATAGACGGAGGACGACGAGCCGAAGACGAACTGACGGACGCCGCGCACGCGCGCCAGCTCCAACAGGTTGAGCGTGCCCGTGACGTTCGTCTCGCAGTAGAGCAGCGGCTCGCGCAAGCTGGGGCGCACGCCCGCGCGCGCGGCGAGGTGGACGACACAGTCGAAGCCCGTCTCGCCGAAAACTTTTTCGAGCGCGGCGCGGTCGCGGATGTCGGCTTCGTGCAGCCTGTATCGAACGTCGGCGGCGTGCGCGGCGGCGCTCCTGCGCTTCAGCGCCGGGTCGTAGAAGTCGTTGAAGTCGTCAACGACCGACACGCGCCAGCCGCCTTCCGCGAGCAGCCGATCAACGAGGTGCGAGCCGATGAAGCCCGCCCCGCCGGTGACGAGAATGTTTTTCGCTTCGCTCAAACAGCGGAAGTACTGAGTGCTGAGTACTGAGTACTGAGAAAAGACTGAAGCTTCGGAAAGAGCTTCTTGTCTTTCACTCAGTACTCAGTACTCAGTACTCAGTACTTTTCTCCCCTTTCTTCGCGTAAATCCAGAGGTGCCAGCCCCAGCGCGCGGCGAGCCGGGCTTCGACGGCGCGAGGAAGAATCATCCCGACGACGGGGAGCCAGCGCTTGTTGAGGAAGTGCGTGGCGAGGCGGACTTCGGCGAAGTCTTTGAAGAGTGCGCGCGCCTCTTCGCGCGAATAGACGCGCGTCAGAGGGTTGCCCGCGCCGTCGGTGTTGCGGCTCAGGAACTCTTCGGGCGAGAGGTAGCTGCGCCCGTCCGCCCTGATGCGCGCGGCGTGCTCGCGCAAAGATTCGACCGGCTCGCGCGTGACGAGGTGCGCGAGGCGCAAGCCAGCCTCGCTGTGCAACAGGCGCGCGCCCGCTCGCCGAAGCACGGAGATGTTCACGCGGTAGTTGTACGAGTCGCGGTGGTAGAGCATGACGACGGCGCGCCCCGCCGGCTTGAGCACGCGGTGAATCTCACGGACGGCGCGCGCCGTGTCGGGCGTGTGGTGCAGGACGCCGTGCGAATAGACGAGATCGAAAGTCTCGTCGGCGAAGTCTAGATTCTCCGCGTCCGCCGTGCGGAACTCGCCCGCGAGGTTTTGCAGCTCGAAGTTGCGTCGCGCGAGCGCGACCGCCGCGTCCGTCAGATCGACGCCGGTGTAGTCGGCGCCCGCGCGCGCGAACTGCGCGCCGTCCGTCCCCAACCCGCAGCCGATCTCCAAGACGCGAAGCGCGCGCGCCGACTGGAAGTCGGCAGCCGCCGGGATGTGCCACTCCTTCGCGTAGCGGTGCGCTTCGACGCGCTCGAAGAAGGCGCGCGTGCCCGCGGGGGCGTCGGCGAACTTCACGCCGCACGGGTTCGCCTGCCAGAACGCGCGCACGCGCTCCTTGAGCGAAGCAGTCGCCTCTTTCGTCGTCGAACTCATCTCGCGTGTGACGTGGACGCGCGCGGCGAGATTTCGGCGGCGACTCGCAAGGAGCGCGCCGCGCCTCCCGCGCGAAAAGATGAAAGCTAACACGCGCCGCGAACGGCTCACAAGAGGGCGCGACTCGCAGGCGCAAGCGTCAGCGCTTCGCGCGCTGGTAGCGACCCATCAACTCGCCTTCGGCGACGACGTGCCCCTGCATCGCCTTCAGCAGTTGATCCTTCGTCGCGCCCGACGCGAGGTCGAGCCGAGTGTCGAGCGCGTAGAGCTTGAAGAAGTAGCGGTGAGCGCCCGACGGCGGGCAGGGTCCGCCGTAGCCCGCGTTGCCGAAGTCGTTCTTGCCCTGCTTCGCGCCGGACGCCAACGTCTCGGTCGCAGGGAGCGCTTCGGCTAACGCTTTCTCGCCCGCGGGCAGGTTGAACAGAACCCAATGAACCCACGTCCCGCGCGGCGCGTCCGGGTCGTCCGCGACGAGCGCGAGCGTCTTCGCGTTCGACGGCACGCCGTCCCACGCGAGCGGCGGCGAGACGTTCCGCCCGTCGCAAGTGTACTGCGCGGGGATCGACTGCCCTTCCGCGAACGCCGCGCTCGTCACCTTCAACTGCACCTTCTCACCTCCGCTGTTCGCCGAGCCGTTGACATTCTCGTTCGCCACGCGACTCGGGCTGCTCCCGCGACACCCCGCCCAGCACGCGACGAGCAAGACGAGCAGCGCGCAAGAGACTTTACTCATCATCTTCACCCCATCAACACGCTCCCGCTCCCGACGCGCTCGCGGCTTTCCGTCCTGCAACTAGTGCGTTGCACCCTCCGGCATCTCGCCCGCGCTCACCTCCCCACGGACATGATCCGGTTCAGCACCTTCGGATCGTTCGTGATGAGCCCCGACTTGACGAGGCGGGGCGTGAGCACGCGCCAGTTCTCGTCCGCCGCGAAGACTTTGCGGAAGAGCGGCAGCGCCTCCTCGACGCGGTTCATGTTGACGAGCGCGACGGCGTGCCAGTAGACCATCTCGACGTTGTCGGGCACGAGCCTCTCGGCGGCGCCGTACTCGCGTAGCGCGCCCTCGTTGTCCTTGCGCTCGGTCGCCGCGTCGCCCGCGTTCATGTGGTTGTAGGCGCGCTGCAGAGTCACCAGCCGCCGCAGCTCCTTCAAAGGCTCGGGACTGTCGTCAACTCGCAGATCGAAGATGCGATCCGCCCACGGCCGCCCCGTCGATCTCCCGGCGACGACGATGATCGCGGCGGACTGTCTGCCGCGTATGTCGCCGCCGACGGACTGCGCCGCGTCGAGCGCCGCGAGCATCCGCTCGGCGAGATCGCCGCGCGTCGCCTCGAACGCGCGCGCCATCGCGGGCCACACGCGCTCGTTCGCCATCAGGTTCGCCTGCACCGAATAGTTTTGGCCCGTGTGGTGACCCGCCGCCTCGATGCACTTCGCGCCCGTGTGCGCCGCGACCTCGCCGCGCGCGTCGATCATCGCCACCTGCCGCACGTCGGCACCAGCGTCGCCCGCGAGCAGCGAGCGCAAGGCTTCGGGCGCGCTCTTCCCCGTCCGCATCAGCTCAAGTCCGAGCTTGCCGTAACTCGGCTCGACGAACGACTGCGTGGCGACCGCGCCGACGCCCGCCTCCGCCCAGGGCACGCTCGATCCGACCGAGAAC
>JAIVGV010000083.1 GCA_020201365.1 Acidobacteriota bacterium | reverse complement strand
GCTGGGCGCTGCGACGGGGAAGAGTACGGACACCTGCTCGTCTATAAATTTCCGAAGTCGAAACTCGTGAACGGTCCCGCGCAGGTCAGCGCGCGCATAGATCAGAACGCGCAGCTCTCCTCGCAGTTCACGCTCTGGAATCAGCAGGGCTCGACCGTCCAGCGCGGCAACCTGCTCGTCATCCCTTTGGGGCGCGGGCTGCTCTACGTCCAGACGATCTACCTGAAAGCCGTGCGCTCGCCGATGCCGGAGCTGCGGCTCGTCGTCCTCGGCACGCAGGACAGGCTCGGCTACGGGACGACCTTCGCCGAAGCCCTCACGAGTCTCTTCGGCAACGCGGCAGCGAACGTGCAGCCGACGCCCGCCGCGAACAACGGGAATCAGAGCGCGCAACAAACGACGAACGCGCAGCATCAGCAGCAGCAGACGACGCAGCAGCCGTCGAGGGACGAACTGATCAAACAAGCCGCGCAGGACTTGGCTGACTACCAGCGGCTCACGGCGGAAGGCAAGCTCGGCGAGGCGGGGCAGAAGCTCGAATCGCTGAAGCGCACGCTTGACGAGTTGCAGAAGTCGAAGCAGTAAACTTCGCGGCGCGGCGAGTATCGGTGGCTTAATAAGCAGGAAGACTCGCCGCGGAGGCGCGGAGGGCTCGCAGAGTTGGCGCAGAGGTTTTCTCCGCGTAAGCTCCGCGCGACCTCCGCGCCTCCGCGGTGAATGCTCCACTATCCTTCAATCAAGGTCAAAACCTAATCACAACCCGGCGACGATCTTGTTCGCGCTGTCGCGCGTGCTGTATGCTCACGCGCGCTTTAAGCCTGAGCCCTCGCACAATCTTCACGCACGGAGGAGAGAGTCATGGACGAGCACGCGGGCGGCGAGATCGGGAGCCCGCCGCAGGAGATCGCGAGCCCGCCGCACGAAGTTCCGAGCATCTGGGGCGGGGCGCAGGCGCTCGCGCCTTCGGTCGCGCGGGTGATCGTCTCGACGCAGGCGGGCAACGGTCTGGCGCTCATCTTCCCGCCGCTGACGGTCGAGCTGAACACGAACACGCAGACGCTCCTGACCTCTTCGGTCGCGTCTTTCACCGCGCCGCTTGAGACCGACGAGGGCAAGCCTTTCCTCGGCTACCTCGTCACCGTCGAAGGGCAAATCTTCAAGACCGCCGGGACGCGCGCCGCGCTCCTGATTGACGCCGCGGGGCAGACCAAGACTCTGGAGTTTCCTTTCGGCGAGGAGCGCGCCGCCTCTTCGCCTTCAAACGACACGGGTTTCGTGCGCCTTGAGTACTTCGGCGTGGAGCGGCGCGGCGCGCGCAGCCAGTACGCGGACGGGCGGCGACCGCCTTTGCCGCCCTTCCACGCCACGCTCACGCTCACGGCGCAGCGCACCGACGCGCAAGAGGTCGTCCGCCTCGACGTTGACTCGATGAGCGTCGAAGCCTTCGAGGTGTGAGCGGCACACGTCCGCGCCGCCCGCCCTTTGTCGCGCCGGTTTAGCCCCGCGAACTGTTATTACGACGCGCGCATCAGCGGCTCACGTCGCATCGCCGCCGCGGAGCAGAACTCCGCCGCGCGAACAACGCCGCCCCTTCGGCTCGACCCGTCGCCCACCTACGAACGTCTCGCTCTCTTAGCCCGCCCCTCCCGACCGGACTCACGCCCGGCTCGCACCAACCCGGACACTCGAGAAGCACGGCGCGCGCACCGTCTCGGCTGCCATATACGGAGAAACGCCCCGCGGGTTAGAATCCGGCAGACTGCAGGTTTCCACGAGTCAGTCGGGCGCGAGGAATGGCACGCAACGCGATCATTAGAAGGCTGCTCTTCGCGCTCTACTTAGTCGTCGCCGTCTTCGCGCTGCTGGAAATCGGGGTGCGCCTCTGGGGCTACTCCGAGCATCACATCACCGATCCGATCTACGCGCCCTTCGCCGCCGCGCCGGAAGAGATACCTTACGTCCACAAGCCGAACCTCTCGCACGCCCGCGCGCGCGGTCTCGCGATCGTCAACACCGACAGCCTCGGGCTTCGCTCGCAGACGACCGGCGAGCGGTACGCGCCGCGACAGGCTGACGAGTACAGGATCGCCGTCGTCGGCGACTCCGTGACGTTCGGCGAAGGCGTGGTTAGAACGGAAGACACCTTCGCGCAGGTTTTAGAGCGGACGCTGAACCGGAGGCAGGGCGCCGCCAGAGTCAGAGTCTTTAACTTCGCCGCCTCCGCGTACAGCGTGCGCGTCATGGCGGCGACGCTGCGGCGGCGGATGTCGGAGGTCGAGCCGAATCTCGTCCTGATGGCAATCGTCCCGGCGGACTTCAACCTCCCGCGCACGCCGTCGGTTGACGCCTGGGGCTACCTCACCGACAGCAGGCTCTCCGGTTTTCTCTCGAAGGATTCGCGCCTGAGACTTCCCCTGCGAAAGGTTCACACCCTCTACCTTTTGCGAGACCTGATCTACCCGTGGGTTGATCGGGGCGAAAAGGCGGAAGACGTGATCGCGGCTGGCGGCGTGCCGGACTCTTACTCGTTCGTCAGAGAGTTCGAAGAGACCGCCGGGCGGCGCGGGCTCGCTTACGCCGTCGTGCTGCTCCCCTCACTCCAGGGCGGGTTCGGCGACGTGCCCGCGCGGCTTCGTCGCGACGGCGCAGCGTTCGTCGATCTTTCGACCCTGCGCGCGCAGTTCACGCCGGAGCAGTTTCGAGCCAGCAAGTTCGACACGCACCCGTCCGCGCTCGTGCACCGCAAGATCGGCGAATCGCTGGCGGACTATGTCCTCAACAATTATTTGCCGCGGAGCCGGGGAGTGCCGCCCCGGTCTTCGCCGCGGGACTGAAACCCTTCGTAGAGAAAACCAGCCGCGTTCGCCAACTGCGACCAGACGAGCAGCAGAGTCAACTTCGCCGCGCGCGGGAGTTGCGCCGCCCGTCGCGCCCGCGCCGCGCCGGAGCTGAACAGCTTCAGGTAGAAAATTAGATCGGGCTTGAAACGAGCGCCGCCGCCCGCCGCGCGGTGAAACCGCTGCGCGCCGCGCCCGTAGCCGAAGTGTTGCCGCCACAGGGTGCGGGGCGTCAGCGGGTGCGCGTGGCGGATGACGGCTTCCGGCGCGTAGGTCAACTTCCCGCCGCGTGCCCGCCAGCGCGCGCAAATCTCACGATCCTCCGAGGTGCGGAAAGTGTCGTCGAACCCGCCGACCTCGCGGAAGCGCGCGGCGGACACGGCGAAGTTGTTGGAGGCGAAGAAGCGCGCGTCGTCGGGGTCGGCGTTGAAGTGCGCGTAAACCACCTCGATGATCCTCTGGCTCGTCTCCGCGCAGAGATTTTCGGGGAGCGCGTTGAGCGTGCGCCCGCCGACGATGCCGCGCGGTGACTTCGCAAGACGCAAAGCCAGCGCGCGCAGCCAGCCCGCGTCCGGCTCGCAGTCGTCGTCCGTGAAAGCCAGAAACTCGCCGCGCGCCTGAGCCGCGCCGAAGTTTCGCGCCGCCGCCGGTCCCGCGTTCCCCTGCTCGAACAGCTTCAGCTCAAACGTCTCGCGGAACTGTCCGAGCACACACGCCAGCGGCGTCGCGCCGCCGTCGTCCACGACGATCACCTCGAACCGCTCGCGCGGGTAGTCGGCGCGCGCGAGGGCGCGCAGGCACGCGGCGAGCTGCGCGGGTCGCTCGCAGGTCGGGACGACGACGGAGAAGAAGGGCGGAACGGGAGTGGACGCGGCGCGCTCGCTCATCGCTTCGACCTCGCTCACGCGCCGTGCGACTCCGCGCGGTCGCGCGCCGCGACGAAACGCTCGCGGTGAAACTCCATGTCGGAGAGTTTCCGCATCGCCCGCCCCGCGCCGAAGGCGTAACCCGCCATCTCGCCCGCGCCGTCGAACGCGAGCCCGACGACGAGCGCGGGCAGCAGGCGCGGCAGCAGTCGGCGCGGGCGACCCGGCTTGAGTAGCTCGCGCGCGATGCGGAAGGTACGCACCGCGGGGATGAGCGGCGAGGCGAGCGCGAAGAGTACCCGGCGCCACGGCGACCACGCGCGCGCGCGCGACGACGCGAAGAGTCGCCCGCCGTTGAAGCGCAGCGCGAGCGACGGACGCCGCGCGGTGAAGTTCTGATGAAAGGTGCGCGCCTTCGGTTCGAGGTAGAGTCGGTATCCACGCGCGCGCAAGTCCCAGTGGAGGATGCTCTCGGCGTCCATCAACGCTTCGAGCCGGTCGCCGTAGCGGAGCAAGAGCTCGCGCTTGTAAGAGCAGTTGTGACCGGGCAGGTGCTCGCACTCGCCGCCCTCGGCGGGGGCGAGCCACGGCGAGTATTCGATGAGCAGGTTCGCCCAGCTCGTCAGGCTGCGCGGGTTGGCGTTCGCCATCACGGGTCCGACCGCCGCCCAATCCCCGCGGTGACGCTCGACGAGCGCCTCAGCCCAGCCGGGCGCGGCGAAGGCGTGATCCTCGGCGAAGGCGACGACGGGCGCTGTCGCCTCGCGCACGCCCGCCGCGCGCGCACGCGCCGTCGAGTTCATGTGACCGACGGCGACGACCTTGTGACGGAGAAACGCGCGCACCTCGGACTCGTCGAGTTCAAGCCCTTCAGCCGACGGCGCGACGAGCAGGAGTTCGAGCTGGGCGCAGACCTTCTGCGCCCTGAGACGTTTGATCGTCCGGCGCACGGTCGCGTACCTGTCGGGCGTGACGACCACGACGGACATCGCTGGCATACTCTCGCCCGCGCTGCTCCCGTTCACGCCTGTGTCTCTTGATGCTTCGCCGTCCACTGCTGGCAAAACTCCTCCGCCTTCGTATCGTCGAGTCTGACCGCGCGCCTCGTCGCGCTCGACTCCCACGCGGCGAGCGCGATCTCCAGCGCGCGCCTGCCGTCGCGAAGTGTGCACGCGACCGGCGCGTCGCGTGTGATCGCGCCGACGAACTGCCGCCACTCTTCCGCGTAGGACTCCAATTGATCTCCCCCGCGCGCCGAGCGTTGCATCACGCGCGGCAGGGCGCGCAACGTCCGCACCGCCTCGCGCAGGCGCACACGCGGCGCGCCCGCATACTCTCCGACGCGAAACTGTTCGAGCCCGTCCGCGCGGTACAACGAGACGCGCAGCCGCCCGCGCGCGCCGTAAACTTCGACGGCGTGGCTCTCAGCCGTGCCCTCCGAGAACGCCGAGACGACCTGCGCGCCGCCCTCCATGCGCGCCATGAACGTCGCCGTCTCGTCCGCGCGCCCGCTCGCCGCCGAGACCTCTTCCGCCTCGCGCCCGAGCAGGAAGCGGAGCAGATCGAAGTGGTGCGAGCCCTGCTCGAAGAGCGCGCCGCCGCCGGACTCTCTCCGCGTGCGCCAGTCCGCGAAGCCTTCGCCCAAGCGCGCGCCGCTCGTGAACGTCGTGCCGACCAGCTTGACCTCGCCGAGCTCTCCGCGCCCGACGATCTCGCGCGCCGCGCGCACGAGGCGGTGCGCGCGCAGGTTGAAGCCGACCGTGACCTTGAGCGCGCGCCGCGCTTCCGCCGCCTCGATCAGCCGGTCGCACTCCGCGAGACCGAGCGCCAGCGGCTTCTCTATGAAAACGTGCTTGCCCGCGTCGAGCGCCGCGCGCGCCGCGTCGGCGTGGAGCGTGGGCGGCACGCAGACCGCGACCGCGTCAACGTCGCCGCCCTCGATCAAGTCTGAATAATTTTCGTAGCGCCGCGCCGCGCCGAACCGCCGCGCGACGCGTTCGAGCCGCGACGGATCAACGTCGGCGAGCGCGGCTACTCGGACGCCGCGCACCCGCCGGAGCGCGGGCAGGTGGCGCGACTCCGCGACGCCGCCGCAGCCGATCAGTCCGAGACGAATCATTCGCGACTCTCCGCTTGCGAAGCCCAGACCTTCGCGCAACTCTTCCTCCCGCGCCGCTCTTCAGGGCGCGCCCGGCGCGGTCGGCTCGACGGCGTAAACGACTATCCTGTGCTCCGGCGAGTCCGCCAAGTCGTAAACGGGGCGCAGCCCCGGATGAGGACTCTGTTCGTCGAGCAGCGGGCGCAGGCTCATGTACCGGAAGTCGCGCTCGTTGACGACGACGTAGCCGACCCCCTCGCGCCGCGCGCGCGAGATGAGCGCCGCGTAGTCCTCGTCAACCAGCCTCACGTCTCGCCCGCCCGCGTAGAAGGAGGTGACGGGGACGGTGGACATGACGACGGGCGCGCGCGTCGGGTCGTGCTCCTTGATCCAAGCGGCGGCGCGCTTCTGCCCGTCGTAGTCGTCCCACTTGTCTCCCCGGAGCAGATAGACGAAGAGCGGGACGAGCGACGCGAGCAGGCACGCGACGGCGAGCGGCGCGGAGAGACTTCTCACAGCCGGGCGGAATCCCGCCGCGCCCTTCAACCTCGTCAGCGTCTCGCCCGCCCAGTCCGCGAATTCGACGACGCCCCGCGCGACCCAGCCGAAGCCGAGCGGGAGCAGCGGCACGAGGAAGCGTATGTTCGGCAGCGTGACGGCGTAGCCCGCGAGCGTCGCCGCGACGAACGAGAACAGGTACAGCTCGCGCCGCGCGCGCGCGCGCGTCCAACGGCGGCGGAACAGGCAGAGACCCGCGAGCAGGACGAAGGGCGGCGGGAAGATCAGGTTGAGGAGTTCGTACTCGAAGCGCAGCGCCTTCGCCAGCCGCACGACGACGGTCGTGAAGTTAGACGCGGGCGGCGGCGGCGCGAGGTCGCCGCCTGCCAGACGACTGCCTTGCCAGAGGTGCCCGGCGAGTTTGCCGCTGAGAGTCCACGCGCCCGTCTCATGTCGCAGGTAAAAGAGGTAGGGCGCGGCTAACAGCATGAAGCCCGCGCAGAGCAGGAGCGCGTTGCGCGCGGTCGTCTGAAGTCGGCTCGTTCCGGTGAAAAAATTTTGACCGACGACGGCTGCCAGCAGTAGCGGCAGAAACCCCGCAGCCTCCGGCTTGAGCAGGTAACACGCGCCGAAGGTCGCGCCCGCGAGCAGGTGCGCGCGCGCCCTGCCCGTCGCCAGCGCAGACCAACCGGCGAGGACGCCGGACGTGAACAGCAGCGTGTAGGTTGACTCGGTGAGGAGCGCGGACGAGTAGTAGATCAAGAGCGGGTGCAGCGCGGCGAGGCAAGCGGCGAGGCGCGCGGCGCGCGTGCCGTACCAGACGCGGATCAACCTGTAAGACGGGACGACGAGCAGAGCGCCCGCGACGACCGAGACGAAGCGCCCGGCGAACTCCGCGTCGCGGAAGAGGAGCGACGCGCCGGCGACGAGCAGCGGGTAGAGCGGCGACCAGTAGGTGCTAAAGCCCGCGCGGAAGTCGCCCGCCGCCAGACTCCGTGCGAGCGTCACGTACCCAACGCCGTCCGGCGTGATCACCTGAGCGACACAGCAGATCAGGCAGAGCCGCAGCAGAAAAGCCAGCAGCGTCCAACAGATTAC
>JAIVGV010000562.1 GCA_020201365.1 Acidobacteriota bacterium | reverse complement strand
CGTCAGGTTGTGGCGATCCGTGATGCGGTGATCGAGCCGCGCCGAAGAGAACGTGGTTGACTCCGAGATCGGGAAGACGCCCGGAATCCCTAAGAGCGGTCGGAACGCGATGGGCTGACCCGCCGCGTTGAAAGTGACGGGGACGGGCGCGCCCGACAGGAAGAAGCGCGAGCCGATGAGCGTGCCCGCGGGGATCGCGCCGCCGGGGCTGATGAGCGGGTTCGTGC
Source organism: Acidobacteriota bacterium (assembly GCA_020201365.1). Lineage (GTDB taxonomy): Bacteria > Acidobacteriota > Blastocatellia > Pyrinomonadales > Pyrinomonadaceae > JAIVGV01. The sequence continues at coordinate 1,855 of JAIVGV010000562.1, read as the reverse complement.
CGGTGAGCGCCGTGTTGCCGCCCGAAGAGGCGAGCGTGGCGTACTGGACGGCGGCTGTCGCGAGCGCCTGACCCTGCGCGACGTTAGCCGGTGTGCCCGTGCCGATGAGCTGTCCGGCGGTCGTGAGCAGCCCGCCGACGTAAGTCGCCTGCGCGGGCGTGATGTTCCTGAACGTCTGCGTGAACGGCAGGAACGGCGCGCCGATGGTGACCGCGCCGTCGAGCCCCGCGCGGACGTTGCTCGTGAAGAAGCCCGACTCTTGGCGGCGGCGCTGCTCGAAGGCGAGGAAGTAGAAGGTGCGGTCGCGGTCGAGCGGTCCGCCCAGCGTCGCGCCGTACTGCGCGCGCGTGAACGGCGGCTTCTCGTTCGGATCGCCGTTGATGACGGGCGCGAACGGGTTGCGCGCCTGAATCGACTTGTGGCGGATGTAGCCGAAGACGTCGCCGTGCGTGTCGTTCGTGCCGGACTTCGTGACGACGTTGACGACGCCGCCCGCCGTGCGACCGAACTCCGGCGCGTAAGAGTTGGTGACGACCTGAAACTCCTGCACCGCCTCCTGCGAGACGGTCGAGCGGGCGGCGTTCACGGAGTTGTCCGTGTTGTCCGCGCCGTCAACTTGGACGAGGTTCGAGCGACCGCGCTGACCGCCGAAGTTCAAGCCGGTGGTGGGCGCGGGACCGATCGGGCGACCGTTGTCGCGCGTGACGGTCGAGGTCGTCAGGGCGAAGTTGATGTAGTTGCGCTCGTTGATCGGCAGGTTCTCGATGCGCTGCTGGTCAATCGTGTTCGCCACAGCCGTGCGCGAGGTCTCGACGATCTGCGTCGAGGCTCCCGTCACCGTCACGCTCTCGCTGAGCTGCCCCGCCTGCAGAGGCACGTCCAAGTCCGCGCGCTGCCCGACCGTGATCGTCACGTTCGGGATCGTCGCCTTCGAGAAGTTCGCAGCCGCCGCCGTGACCTCGTAGTCGCCCGGCGGCAGGTTCACGATCTTGTAGAAGCCCTCGTCGTTCGACGTGGCGCTGCGCTCGAGACTCGTCGCCTTGTTGCGCGCCGTGACGGTCGCGCCCGCGACGACCGCGCCCTGCGGATCGCGCACGTAGCCTTGCAAGTCCGCCGCGTTCGACTGCGCCTGCGCGAAAGACGTGGCGGCGCAGACGAGCGCGAGCGCGCACAGCAGGAGAGCGCGGGTAAGGGTCGGCGTGAGCCGGGGGAACTGACGCATCATCATTCTTCTCCTCAGTGACGGAATCGAGACCAGACGGTCGCGTGCGGGAATGCTGACTTTATTACGAGCGGGGCGCGCGCCGCGTTTCGGGAGCGTGAAAGGTCGCGCGCTGGCAGGCTGGCGGGCAGCGCCTGCCGCGCCGCCGACGTGCAGCCGCGAAGATCGGGGCGGCGGGCGCGGGCGAGCGCGCCGCCTTTGTACCCCAAAACCGCGACGGCTGGCAAGACCTTCGCCCTGAAAACTTAACGGCGACGAGCGCCGCGAACGTCCGCGCCTCACGCGACCGACCCGCCCCCCCGCGTCGCGCGCGCGAGCGTTCGCCTGAGCGTCGCGCTCACGCCGAGCGCCGCCACGCCGAGTTCGACCGCCGCGGCGGGCGCGAACGCCGCGCGCCGCAGGTACGAGCAGACGCGCAGACGCGACGCGAAGCGCCCGCGGTAAAGCTCGCGGTACTCTGCCGCCAGCGCGTCGAGCGCGCCGCGCGAGTCCGCGCCGTCCGCGTCGGCGCCGCGCGCGGCGGCTTCGCGCGCGACCGGCTCGCTTGAACGCAGCAGCGGCAGGTGGCGCGCGATCACTTCAGCCGCCAGCGCGCCGCTCTCAAGTGCCATCAGCATCCCGCTGCTCGTGAAC
>JAIVGV010000360.1 GCA_020201365.1 Acidobacteriota bacterium | reverse complement strand
GAGCGCGGGGCGGCGGTGTAGAGGCGATCCTTGATGATGTCGAAGTAGCGCGCCGAGAGCGTGACGGTCGAGAACTGGTAGAGCGTCTGGAAGACCGCGTGGAAGTCGTAGTCGCGGTAGGCGGCGGCGACGCGCCCGGTCACGGCGTCTAATTCCGCGAGCGCCCAGCGGTCGAGTTCTAAAAGTTCGTTCTGCGCCACCTGATCGCGCGCCGGGTCGAAGCCGTCGAGGTTGCCGAGGGCGAAGCGCGCGGTGTTGCGTATCTTGCGGTAGGCGTCGCCGACGCGCGCGAGTATCTCCTCGGAGCAACGCATGTCCTCGTGGTAGTCCGACGAGACGCACCAGAGGCGCAGGATGTCCGCGCCCGAAGTTTTCACGAACTCGTCGGGCGAGACGGCGTTACCGGCGGACTTGTGCATCGCGCGCCCCTGCGCGTCGAGCGTCCAGCCGTGCGTGAGCACCTCGCGGTAGGGCGCGCGGTCGTGCGCGGCGAGCGAGACCATCAGGGAAGAGTTGAACCAGCCGCGATACTGATCGCCGCCTTCGAGGTACACGTCCGCCGGTCGCCAGCGCTTCAGCTCTTCGGCGAAGTAGTCTTTGAAGACCGAGACCCACGAAGAGCCGCTGTCGAACCAGACGTCCAGAATGTCCGTCTCCTTCGTGAACTCGTCGCCCTTGCAACTCGGACACTTGAAGCCTTCGGGTAGAAGTTCCTTCGCGTCGCGCTTGTACCAGGCGTCCGCCGACTCGCGCTCGAAGAAGTCCGCGACGCGGCGGATGATCGCGGGGTCGGCGATCTCGACGTTGCAAGACGCGCAGTAGAACGCCGGGATCGGCACGCCCCAGACGCGCTGGCGCGACACACACCAGTCGGGGCGACCGCGCAGCATGTTGCGCATCCTGTCCTCGCCCCACGCGGGAACCCAACGGACGCGCGCGATCTCTTCGAGCGCGCCTTCGCGCAAGGAGCGCGGCGCGGCTTCTTCGTTCTCCGTGTAGTTGCTGCGGTCGCGCCCGTCCTCGTCCGTCTCGGTCGGGGGCGCGGTGGGCTTCGCGTCGAGCGAGATGAACCACTGGGGCGTGGCGCGGAAGATGACGGGGTTCTTGCAGCGCCAGCAGTGCGGGTAGCGGTGCGCGTAGTCTTCGCTAAACAGCAGCACGCCGCGCTCGCGTAAGAATTCGACGATCTTCGGGTTCGCCTCGAAGACGCGCATCTCCGCGAAGTGCTCCACGTCGGGCGCGAACCGCCCGGCGTTGTCCACGGGGCAGTAGATGTCGAGCCCGTAAGCCTTGCCGATCACGAAGTCGTCGTGACCGTGACCCGGCGCGGTGTGGACGAGCCCCGTGCCCGCCTTCGAGGTCGCTTCACGCGCGCGCGCGTCCTTCACGTCGAGTTCCGTCTCGGCGTCAGCCTCGCCGCCGAGCGTGACGTGATCGCCGAGCATGAGCAAGCTGGGGCGGTCGAGCCAGGCGTGGCGCGCTTCGAGACGGTCGAGGCGCGAGCCGGGAAACTGCGCGACGATCTTCGTCTCGCCCAAGCCGCACTTCTGCGCGACGGCTTCGGCGAGTTCGCAGGCGACGACGTAAACCTCTTCGCCGCTCTCGACGGCGCAGTATTGGAAATTCGGGTTGACGGCGATGCCGAGGTTCGCTGGCAGCGTCCACGGCGTCGTCGTCCAGATGAGGAAGAAAATTCGGCGCGGGTCTTCGTCGTCGCCGAGCACCTCTCGCTTGAACGCCTTGCCGTCGGCGGTCGCGTCCGAGAGGGGGAACTTGACGTAAACGGACGGGCTCGTGTGCTCCTTATATTCGACCTCCGCCTCGGCGAGCGCGGTCTGATCGTGTATGCACCAGTAAACCGGGCGCGCGCCCTTATAGACGTAGCCGCGCTCGACGAAGCGCGCGAAGAGCCGCGCCGTCTCCGCCTCGTAGCCGTTCGACATCGTGGAGTAGGGGCGCTCCCAGAGACCGAGGATGCCGAGCCGCTTGAAGTCGCGCGTCTGGCTCTTCAGGGCGTTTTCGGCGTACTCGCGGCAGACGCGGCGGATCGTGACCGCGTCCATGTTCGCCTTCTTCGCGCCGAGCTTTTTATCCACGTAGAGCTCGATGGGCAGACCGTGGCAGTCGTAGCCGGGGACGTAAGGCGCGTCGTAGCCCATCATCGAGCGGGAGCGCACGACCAAGTCTTTGCAGATTTTGTTGAGCGCGGTGCCGAGGTGTATGTCGGCGTTGGCGTAGGGCGGCCCGTCGTGCAGGATGAACTTCTCGCGCCCGCGCGACGCCTCCTGAATCTTCCCGTAGAGATCGATCTCAGCCCAGCGCGCGAGCCGCGCGGGTTCACTTTGCGCGAGGTTGGCCTTCTGCGCGAAGGCCGTCTTCGGCAGGTTGATCGTCTTCTTTAATTCGAGCGGTGCTTGCGTCGGCATAACAGTTGTCAGTTTCGAGTCTCCAGTTTCCAGCCTCGACGTTTTTTAATTCGCCGCTAAAAAATCGAAGTCCTCAAGTCCAAAGTCGGACTTGAGGACTTTGGACTCGCGTCTCTTTCGCGGGGTCAGCCGATGAACATCTCCTCCTCGCCGTAGGTCTGATCGAGTTCCTTGGGCGCGGGCGAGACGAGCACTTCGAGACCGCGCCTAATCCCAGCCATCACCGCCGCCAGCTCGCGCGCCGGGCTCACGAGTTTCGCGTGGATGAACATGGCGGTCGTCGAGAACTGCTCGTTCGTCCGGCTGATCGTCGCGCCGACGCGCTCGACTTGCGTGCGCGCCTCTGTGGTCGTGTAGCCGACGAGCTGTTTGATCTCGCGCACCTCTTCTTTGAGGAGCGCGGCAGACTCGGAGAAGTGCGCCGAGGCGGTCGTCAGGTGATCCGACAACAGGCTCACCTGCTCGCCGACCCGCTTACCCTGCGCGGCGATCTCTTGCACCTGCTCGCTCAAGACTCCGAGCCGGTCGAGCAGGGGCTCGGCGCGCCGTTCGAGGTTGTTGACCGTGCGCACGACGCGGCTCACGACGACCGCCATCACGATCATCGCCGCCGCGATCACGACGAAGGACGCCGCGATGATGAGCATCACGACGAACATCGGATCGCGCGCGGACATCTGGAGTGCGAGAACGGGGGACATGCGAACGCTTCTAGCCTTTGTCCTGATCCTCGTAATGGGTCGGCGCGGGCTCCATCAGGGCGGAAGACTGCGTGCGCCGCTTCTCGTCGGCGTAGGCGCGCTTGCCCGCGTCAATCGCCGCGGACAGAGTTTCGCCGCGCCGCCTCACCTCTTCGCGCGCCGCGCCCGCCGCGTCGCCGACCTGCGCCTTGGCGGTCGAGTAAAATTCCGTCGCGCGCTCGCGCGTCTGCTCGTAGTAGTCGCCCGCGCGCTCGCGCGCGCCTTCGACGCCCTTGCGCGTCGCGTCGGCGATGTCGGAGCGCAGCTCGCGACCGGACTTCGGCGCGAACAGCAGCGCGACCGCCGCGCCGACCGCGCCGCCGAGCAGGAAGTAGGTGAGACCGGACGCGGAGAAGAGCCCCGGCACGCCCTCCTCGCGCCGCCTCGAAACGTTCTGCGGGACACCTTGCATGGACATGGCGACCTCTCTTGACCCGCCGCGCCGACCGCGCGCGCGAGTCGCGCGACGACGGACGAGTCCAACTGTGGGAGTTGACAACTCGAACGAACTATAACAAAGACGCGCGAAGCGGCGCAAGAAACTCACTTCGGAGAGACGCGGCGACGCGGGGCGCGCGCGGGGAAGACGCGGGGACACGGCGACGCGGCGGCGCGGAGACGCGGAGACCGAGAGACTGTGAGACGCACGAAAGAGTCGCGCCTGCCCGGCGCCACGTCTTTTCTTCATCCCCGCCTCTGCGCGTCCGCGCGCCGCCGCGTCCGTCTTCAGTCGTTCCCGCAGCGCGGCGCGAGCGCTTGGAAGACGGCGCGACCGATGAGCGCCATGATGATGCCGATGATCGTGCCCGCGATGAGACCGACGGCGCGCGTCGTCATCGCCTGCGCCATCACCGGGTGCGTGCCTTCGGGGATGTTGAGCGCGTCCCAGTGGACGTAGTAGGTGTTGAGGTTGGCGGCGAAGCTGACGAGCGTCGCCGTGAAGATCAGTATCTGCGCCCAGAGACCGACAACAGCGCCGACTAAGATCGTGCCGATCCAGTTGAAGCCGCCGACGCGCCGCGACATCGCGCCGTAGTAGATGCAACTGATGATCGTCAGACCGAGCACCGAGAACATCGCGTTGCCGCGCGGGGCATACGGCACGCCCCGCAGACCGATGATGAAACGCAGCACCGCCCAGATGACGAGCAGCAGGAGCGGCAGGCGGACGTAGCGCAGGACGCGTGAGAACATGGGGGACACCTCTCGACTTAAGGGGATTGGAAGATCGCTTCTGGAAGACGACGACCGAACGGAACTTGGCGAGGTGACTGAAGACCGACGCCCGTGGCGGCGGCGAGGCGCGGGCTCACAACAGCCCCAGCTTGTGCGCGAGGAAGACCAGCAGGAAGGCGACGACGAAGAACGTCGCCAGCCAAGGGTGGTTGCCCATCGGGCACTTGCCGCCGTCAGCCATGACTCACCACAGCGTTTGCGAGGAGGCGCGCAGTTGTGCGAGCATCACGCCTCGGAAAAGTCGAACCCGTAAAAACCGCGCGAGGGTAATTTACATGACCACGCCCGCCGCTTCAACGAAAAGTCGCGTCTCGCGCAAGGCGAGCCGCTTCACCGAGTCGGTCATACGCGAGATGACGCGCGAGGCGATGCGCCACGGGGCGGTCAACCTCTCGCAGGGATTTCCGGATTTCCCCGCGCCTGAAGAGATCAAGCGCGCGGCGGCGGCGGCGGTCGAAGCCGACATCAACCAGTACGCGATCACCTGGGGCGCGAAGGATTTTCGCGACGCCATCGCGGAGAAGACGAAGTGGTATCTCGGTCTCGAAGTCGATCCCGAGACCGAGTTGACCGTCACCTGCGGCTCGACCGAGGGCATGATCGCCGCGATGATGGCGACGGTCGACGCGGGCGAGGAGGTCGTCGTCTTCGAGCCTTTTTATGAGAACTACGCGCCCGACGCGATCCTCTCCGACGCGCGCCCGCGCTACGTCCCGCTTCGCGCGCCCGACTGGACGTTCGACCGCGACGAGCTGCGCGCCGCCTTCAGCCCGAAGACGAAGGCGATCATCATCTGCAACCCGAACAACCCGACCGGGAAAGTCTTCACGCGCGACGAGATGGAGTTCGTCGCCTCCCTCTGCCGCGAGTTCGACGCGCTCTGCTTCACCGACGAAATCTACGAGCACATCCTCTACCCGCGCGCTGGCGCGGAGATCGCGCACATCTCGATGGCGCAGCTTCCGGGGATGCGCGAGCGCACGGTCGTCGTCAACTCGATGTCGAAGACCTACTCGGTGACGGGCTGGCGCGTCGGCTACGTGCTAGCGCCGCCCGAGATCACCTCCGCGATCCGCAAGGTGCACGACTTCCTGACCGTCGGCGCAGCCGCCCCGCTCCAAGCGGCGGGCGCGGTCGCGCTCCGTCTCCCGCGCGACTACTACGACAATTTACGCGCCGACTACGAGCGCCGCCGCGACCTGCTGCTGCCGGAGCTGGAGCGCGCGGGCTTCAAAGTCTTCCGACCCGACGGCGCGTACTACGTGATGACCGACACCAGCGCGTTCGGCTTCCGCGACGACGTGGAGTTCACGCGCCACCTCATACGCGAGATCGGCGTCGCCTGCGTCCCCGGCTCGTCCTTCTACTCCGATCCCGCGCTCGGCTCGCGGCAGGTGCGCTTCTGCTTCTGCAAAAAGGATGAGACATTGCTGCGCGCCGCCGAGCGGCTGCAAAGGCTGCGCGCGTGAGGCATGTGGGACACTAAACGGCAGATCATCTGGCTGGCAGCGGGCGTCGTCCTCGGCACGTTCTTCCTCTACCCGCTCGCCCGCGACGACTTCGGCAAGACCGACTGGTCTTACTTCGCCCAGCTCGAACTCCTCCTCCTCGTCGTCATCGCCGTCATGTTCTACCTCTACTCAAAGAAGAGCGGGGGATAGGGTCGGGGGCTGGGGGATGGGGATTAAGGCGGAAACCGCTTTCCCCAACCCCCAACCCCCGACCCCCATCCCCTATTCTTATTTCGGCGGCTGCGCCGTCTTGAACCTCACGGTGATGCCGCGGTCGGAGGTGACGAAGATGCGGCGGGCTTCGACGTAGGAGATCGAGGTCGGCGTGTAGGCGAGGAGATACCGGTTCTTGCGCAGCTCGTCGCAGATCGTCTTGGCGGCTTTACGCGGATCGTCGAGCGGCAGCACTCGCCCGCCCGTCCCTTCGGCGAGCTGGCGCACGACCTCCGAGGGTTTGGGCTGATCGCGGCGGAACGCGCCGCCCGTCCGGTCGGGAATCTGCAGGGCGTAAACCGCGATGTCGGACGACTGAAGCTCAGCCAGCACGTCCTTAAACTTCGTCCGGCTCCCGCGGTCGAGCCCGTCGCCGATGAGCACGATGACGCGCTTGCGGACGGAGCCCGCCAGCGGGCGCAGCGCCTCGTTGACGACCGCCGTGAGCGCGTCGAAGAGGTACGGCTGCCCCTTCTTGCGCAGACCCGAGAGCGAAGCCTCGACCGCCTTCGCGTCGTCCGTCCAGTCCGTGATGATCTCGGCGTGCTCGTCGTAGCCGACGACGAGCATCTGGTCGCCCTCGTAAATCTCGTAGGCGAACTCGCGCGCCACCTGCGCGAGCTTGGGCACGTCCGTGCGCAGGGTCTGCGAGTTGTCAACGAGGAGCACGATGCGCGCCGGCGAGGGGTCGGGCGTGAAGCTGACGATCTGCTGTTCGAGATCGTCGTCGTAGAGCGCGATCTCTTTGGCGGTGACGGGCTCGGTCGTGCCGTCGTCGCGCTCGGCGGTGACGTTCAGGAGCGTCGCGCGATCTGACCTCGGCACGCGCGTGCGCCCCGCCTGCGCGCAGACGAGCGCGGCGCAGGCTGAGAGCGAGAGGCTGACTTTAAGCGCGAGGCTGAGGCGTGTGTGCATTAGTGGGCGCGGGCGGAGCGAAACGATCTTAAAGCGAGACTGTCCTCCGGTCTGTCGGCGACGCCCTCTCAGTCGCCGCCCGCGCCCTTTGATGTGGGTTTAGCTTTCGGGGTTTTCTTGGCGTCGCCGTCTTTCGCGGTCTCGGTCTTCGTCTCCGCCTTCGCATCCGCCTTCGTCTCGGTCTTCGCGTCCGCCGCGCCCTCAGCCTTCTCGCCCGCGCCCTTGCGCGCGTAGTCGGTCACGTACCAGCCCGATCCTTTGAACCGGAAGCCCGCCTGCGACCACTTCTTCTCCAAGCGCCCGCCGCACTTCTTACACTTCGCGAGCGGCTTATCGGAAATCTTCTGCAGCGCCTCCGTGTGCGCGCCGCACTTGCGACACTCATACTCGTAGATCGGCATGCCGTTTTAAACTGCTCCTAAAACTCTCTCCTCAAA
>JAIVGV010000082.1 GCA_020201365.1 Acidobacteriota bacterium | reverse complement strand
GTTCAAATCTCGAACGATCCCGCGACCGACCTGCGCATGGCGGCGGCGTGGGTGATGGGTGACGACAACACGAGCGAAGATTTTCACGCCGCGCTGCGACGCTTGTTGGATGATGACGAGCCCGCCGTCCGCCGCATGGCTGCGCTCTCCCTCACGCGCTTCGACGACGCGCGCAGCCGCGCGGAACTTGTCTCGATGCTCGGCGACTACTCGGTGAAGGCCGGCGTCTCCGGCAAAGTGCTGACCATCCTTCCGGTCGGCTCGGCGGTCAGCCGTCAGGCGATGATCGCGCGCCTGCGCGACGACGCAGGGCAAACGCGCGAACTGCGCGCGCCCGTCTCCGGCGGGGTGGAAAAAGTTTCCGTCGCGGAGGGTGCGAGCGTCTCGCCGACGGACGAGCTAGTCGTGCTCTCGCCCGACGCCGACAACGCGCTGCAGGCGCTGCGCGCGCTCTTCGTCGTCGGCGCGACGGACGACCTGCCGGAGATCGAGCGCTACGCGCGCGGCGTCGCGGGGATGCCGCCGGACGTGCAAAAGCAAGCGGCGCTGACCTCGGAGGAGATCAAGCGCCGCGCGTCGCAGAGTCGTTGATCAAAGTTTCGTGGAAGTCGAGCCGCGTCGGAGTCGCGGCGGTCGGATTGAAGTCGCAGCCGCCCTTTCAAAGTCTCAGCGGTTCGTCGGCGCGTCGGGCAGCGTGATGCCGTGCGCGGCTTCCCAGAGGTCTGTCGGCACCATCTCGATGGCGTCCCACGGGCAGCCGTCCAGAAAAGCGCCGTCGGGTCCCTTGCTGATGCACTTCTGGCAGCCGATGCACAGCTCCGGGTCAACCTCGACGCGACCGAACGGCGGGTGATCCTCGTCCGGCACCCAGAACATGCACGCCTCAATCGGGCAGTACTCGATGCAGGCGGGCGAGCCCGCGCAGCCCGTGCAGCAGTCGGTCGTGATGGCGAGGATGCGCGGCTTCTTGCGCCGCTGCGCCTTGCCGTCGCCGACCGACATGGGGAAATGTTTTTCGATGACCTCGATCATCCGTCGCTCCTCTTGTCGCGCCTGTACGAGTGCCGAGTGACGCCGAACACTTTAGCACGCGCAAGCGACCCCGCTCAACCGTTAATTCGCCGCGCGCCGGGCTTGAAACTCCGCCCGCAAACGTTTAAAACTAAGTCCAAACCGACAACGAGGAGACACCAACGATGAAGACCGTCGCCGGCATCTTCAACTCGCGCGCCGACGCCGAGCGCGCCCTCGAAAACCTACGCCAGCTCGGTCTCGCCGACGAGCGACTCAACCTGCTCACGCCCGGCGAGTCGCCCGCCGAGGTGGACGCCGAAGTGCCGACGACCGAGACCGAGCAGCCGGGCATGGGCAAGGCGCTCGGCACGGCGGTCGGCGGCGCGCTCGGCGTCGCGGGCGGCTTGCACCTCGGCGCTGCCGCGGCAGCCGCGCTCATCCCCGGCGTCGGACCCGTGCTCGCCGTCGGCATGATCGCGGCGGCGCTCGTCGGAGCGGGCGGCGCGGTCGCCGGATCGAAGGTCGGCGAGGCGGTGGAGGAGGGGATCGCGCCGGAACTGCCGCACGACGAGCTGTACGTTTACGAGGACGCGCTGCGGCAAGGCAGGACGGTCGTCATCGCCGCGGCGGACGACGAGGAGCAGGCGGGGCGCGCGCGCACCGTCCTCGCCGCAGGCGGGGCGGAGAGCATTGACGCGGCGCGCGAGAGCTGGTGGGTCGGCTTGCGCGACGACGAGGAAGCCGCATACGCGGGGCAGGGCGGCGACTTCCGCGCGGACGAACAGACTTACCGTCGCGGCTTCGAGGCGGCGCTCCACCCGCGCACGCGCGGCACGGCTTACGACGAGTCCGCCGACTACCTGCGCGAGTGCTACGGCGACGCGTGCGAGCGCGCGGCGTTCCGTCGCGGCTACGAGCGCGGTCAGTCTCACCACGAGCGCCTGCGCGGGGGCGGCGCGAGTTGAGGGACACGCTCGTCAGCGTCGCCGTGCTCGGCGGCATCCTCGTCGCGAGCGCGCTCTTCACGAGCTGGTTCGCGCGCACGATGTACAACCGCTGCGCGGCTTGCGGCACGCTCAACGCCAAGCGCCGCGCCGCCTGCCGCAACTGCGGCAACCCGCTCAAATAGCGCATGAGCAACCTAAATTTTCGCGCCGCCCGCCGCGCGCCGGCTCTCTTCTATTGCCTGTTTGTCGCCTGCGTGGTGCACGCGCGCGCGCAGAGTCAATCAATGAACGTACCCGCCGAATGGATGACGCCCGCGGAGAAGTCGAACTACCGCGAGACGCCGACCTACGAAGAGGCGCTCGCCTACGCGCGAAAGCTGGAGCGCGCCTCGCGGCTCGTGCGCGTGACGGAGTTCGGGAAAAGCGGCGCGGGGCGCGCGCTTCCTTTAATCGTCGCCGCGAAGAATGGCGCGTTCACGCCCGAAGCAGCGCGCAAGGCGGGCAAGCTCGTCATGCTCGTCCAAGCCAACATTCACGCGGGCGAGACCGACGGCGGCGACGCGGGTCTCGCCCTGTTGCGCGACATGGCGATCACGCACACGTGCGAGCGGCTGCTAGATCACGTCACGTTTCTCTTCATTCCCGTCTACAACGTGGACGGCTACGTGCGCCGCAGCCCCTACAACCGCATCAACCAGAACGGTCCCGCCGAGATGGGCTGGCGCGGCACGGCGACCAACCTCAACCTGAACCGCGACTACATGAAGGCGGACGCGCCGGAGACGCGCGCCTGGCTCAGGCTCTGGAACGAGTGGAATCCCGATCTCTTCATAGACTGTCACGTCACGGACGGCGCGGACTTCCGCTACAACGTGACCTACCAGTACGAGCAGCACCAGAACGTGCCGGAGCCTCTGCTCTCTTGGATGAAGTCCGCATTCGATTCGCGCATCGTCCCCGCTACCGAGGCGCAAGGGAACTTGCTCGCGCCCTACCTCACGCTGCGCGACAGCCGCGACCCCGCGAAGGGCATCGAGGGCTTCATCGAGACGCCGCGTTTCTCGACCGGCTACACCCCCTTACGCAACCGACCAGGTCTCCTCATCGAGACGCACATGCTCAAGGACTACCGCACGCGCGTGCGCGGCACGTACGATCTCGTCGCCGCGACGCTCGAAGAGATGAACCGCGACCCCGAATCGTTGCGCCGCGCGCTGCGTGAGACCGACGCGTCGGTCGCCGACGAAGGCGGAAGCTACGATCCGGCGCGGCGCGTGCCGCTGAGTTTAGAGTTCACGGAGAAGTCGGAGCCGTTCTTGTTCAAGGGCGTCGAGTATCGCGTCGAGCACAGCGACGTCTCAGGCGGGGACATGGTCGTTTACGGGCGGCGTCCGGTCGATATGCTCGTGCCCTACTTCAACGAGGCGCGCGTCACCGCGTCGGTCGCGCCGCCGCTCTACTACGTCGTCCCGCCGCAGTGGTCGGACGTGATCTCGGTGCTCGCCGCGCACGGGCTACAGCTCAAGCGGCTCGCCGAAGACGCGACGCTCGAAGTGGAGAGCTACCGCTTCAGCGACGTGAAGTGGGCGCCGTCCTCGTTCGAAGGGCGCGTGCTCGTAACTCAGAAGAGCACGCCCGTGCGCGAGCAGAGGCTCTTCCCGCGCGGCTCCGTCGTCGTGCCGATGCGGCAGCCTGCGTCGCGCGTCGCGCTCTACTTGCTCGAACCCGAGTCCCCGGACTCGTTCGTCGCGTGGGGGTTCTTTAACCCGATCTTCGAGCAGAAGGAATACGGCGAGGCTTACGTCATCGAGCGGATGGCGCGCGAGATGATGGCGAAGGATGAGAATCTGAAGCGAGAGTTTGAGCGGAAGGTGGCGACCGATCCGCAGTTCGCTAAAAGTGCGCGCGCGCGGCTCGGCTTCTTCTACGATCGCTCGCCGTACCACGACGCGCAGTTGAATACTTACCCGGTCGGTCGCGTGACGACGCCGCTCGCGGCGAAGATGATCGAGTTTCGTTGAGACTGATTCTGAGAGGCTGAAAAACAAAGAGGCGCATGGGCTTCAGTCAGCCCGCGCCCCTTCGTCGTCGCGTTTACTTAGTTCCGCCTTCGCTCGTCGCCGGACTAGACCGTGCGTCGTCCGGTCAGGAGGTTGAGCACGAGGATGATGAGCGCGACCACGAGCAGGATGTGGATGAACCCGCCCACGGTGTACCCGCTGACCAAGCCGAGCAGCCACAGCACGAGAAGAATCACGAGAATCGTCCAGAGCATCTTAGTTTCTCCTTCCGCCTATATGTCGTCCGCAAAAACTGCCGCCGGTTCTCGACTGAACCCGCCACGCTCCAAAGGTGCAACGACCATGCCAGCAGCGCCGTAGCGCGTCCGATACACGCGAAAACCCTTTGAAAAAGCGACTTTGAGCCGCGTCGTTCAAAATGCGCGGGCGTCGTCTGCGACCCCGCGACGTTTTACTTGAATGCAATCGAGCCGCAGTCCGACCGCGCGGGCTGTTCGGAATCAGATCGCGCAACCGGCTCGCAATTTTCAGGTCACGAAACGACAACCAAACGCGACGCGGGCACATCGCAGTCTCGTCTCCGCGCGCGACGCGAGAGACGGCGAGACGCGCTGTGAAGTAGCCCGCGTGCACGCTGTGCGCGGTCTTCGGGAGTCGTCGGCTGGACTTGCGTCGCCCGCTGATGATAGAGTGAATTTCGCGTCGCCGCGTGCCCGCGAGACCGGGGCGGCGCGGCAGTGCAAGGTCTGGATTGCAACTCCCGCGTTCGACCTTTCGCCCGCGACCCTCCGGTCGCGAAACTCAAACAGAATCTTCGACACTCCTGACGCCGCGCGCACGGTTCCCCCGAACGCGCCGCGCGTTGCACAGAGATTTACAGCCATGGCTCTACCCCGCCTGATCCCCCGCACACAGCGCGCGACCACCCTCGTCGTGGCATCCGTCCTCCTCGTCGCGCTCCTCGTCGCCGCCGCGCAGCTCTACGCGCGCACGCACGCGGCGGCCGTCCAGGAAGTCAACTACACCGAGCTTCGCGCCGTCGTGGACGCGGGGCAGGGCGCGTCGCTCGTCGTTGACGGCGAGACGCTCGTCGTGAAGAGGGCGGACGGCACGCAGGCGCAGGCTGTCGTCACGGACGCCTACGCGCAGCAGGAGATCATCAGGGTCTTCAACCAGAACCGTCAGACCATCGAGTTCCGCTCGCTCAAGCCGAGCGCGCTCTCGAACGCGCTCACTTGGATCGTGGTCTTCTTCGGTCTCGGCGTCCTCGGCTTCGTCTGCTGGCGAGTCTATGCGAGCATCGGCGGGGGCGGCGGCGAGTTCCGCCTCACGGATGCGAGCGGCACGCAGGACGTCTCTTTCGCGGACGTGGCTGGCGTTGACGAGGCGAAGAACGAGCTGAGCGAGACGATCGAATTTTTGCGCGACCCCGCGCGTTTCGGTCGCCTCGGCGGTCGCGCCCCGCGCGGCATACTTCTCTCGGGTCCTCCGGGCACGGGCAAGACGCTCCTCGCGCGCGCGGCGGCGAACGAGGCTGACGTTCCGTTCCTCTCCGTCTCGGGTTCGAGCTTCCAGGAGAAGTTCGCCGGACTCGGCGCGGCGCGCGTCCGACGCCTCTTCAAACAGGCGAGGGAACTCTCGCCCTGCGTCGTCTTCATAGACGAGATCGACGCGCTCGGTCGGCGTCGCGGTCGCGGCGGCGACTCCGCCTCAGCCGATCAGGATCAGACGCTCAACCAACTGCTCATCGAGATGGACGGCTTCGCGCAGACGCAGGGCGTCGTCGTCATCGCCTCGACCAACCGCCCCGACATCCTCGATCAAGCCTTGACGCGCCCCGGTCGCTTCGACCGCGAGATCACCGTCAACCTCGCCGACGTGCGCGGGCGCGAAGCCATCCTGCGCGTCCACGCCCGCAAGCTCACGCTCGCCCCCGATCTCGAACTCGGCTGGATCGCACGCGGCACGCCCGGCTTCTCCGGCGCAGACCTCGCCAACCTTCTCAACGAAGCCGCCATCTTCGCCACGCGCGACGGCTCCGACGCCGTGCGCCGCGGTCACGTCGAGTACGCGCGCGACAAGATTCTGATGGGCGTCGAGCGGCGCGGCTTCCTGATGGACGAGGACGAGCGCTACGCGACCGCGGTGCATGAGGCGGGTCACGTCGCCGTCGGACTCGCAGCCCGTCACGGCGATCCGATCCACAAGGTCTCGATCCTCCCGCGCGGTCGCGCACTCGGCGTCACGCAGTCGCTGCCCGAGCGCGACCGCCTGATGAAGAAGCGCGAGTACCTCGAAGATCAGGTCGCGATCTTGCTTGGCGGGCGCGCCGCAGAGATGCTGCTGCTCGACACGATGACGGCGGGCGCGTCGAACGACATCGAGCGCGCCGTCGAGATGGCTCGCGCGATGGTCTCCGAGTACGGCATGAGCCCCTTGGGTCCCATCCACCTCGGCAAGCCCGAAGACCCGCACAGTCAGGCCCTGCTCGACCGCATCGAGCACGCCACGGGCGACATCATCAACGCGCAGCTCAAGCGCGCCTGCGAAGTGGTTGACTCGAGCCGCGAAGAGATCGCGCGCCTCGTCGCCGGTCTCATGGATCGCGACACGCTCGAAGCCGACGAGATCAAAGAGTGCTTCGGCATCGAGGTCGAAGCGGCCGCGTAAGCGACAAGCAGTTCAGCTCTTCTTCGCGACTTTGCGCCTTTGCGTGAGATCACTTTCACGCAAAGGCGCAAAGTCGCGAAGGGAAGAACTTGATTTCCGGACCGAGTGCCGCGCGCCCGTGAGCTTGCTAAGGCGGCGCTTTTTCCTGTACTTTTCAGCCTGTTAGCGGTCAGCTCGCCAGCCCATTCGATTCCCAAAGCTCCCGAAAAACTTTGGCGATGACACTGCCCGGCGTCGCGCGCCTAGAGCTTCCCATCCTGCAAGAACTCGTCGCCACGGGCGGCGCGGACGACGTGCGCTTCCTCTACGAGCGACTCGTCGCCTACTTCCCGCACCTGAACGGCGACCTGCCCGCGTCGCTCGCGCGCGAAGACCGACAGTGGCGTCGCCACGTCCAGTGCGCCGGTCGCGTGCTCGACGAGAAGCGGCAGATCGAGCGCCGCCGCGGCTTCTGGTCAATCACCAACAACGGTCGCAAGCGCGTCGAAGAGGAAGCGCCGAGCTTCGACTACACGCCCGACGAGACGCAGACCGCGCCCGCCGCCGCTTCCGAGTTCTCGCACGCTGACGTACAACAGATGCTCCTCGACATCGGTCGCGCGCTCGGCTTCCACGCCGAGATGGAGTACGACTATTACGACGTCGTCTGGCGCGAGGGCGAGACGAGCCCTCGCCTCTCGCACGTCTTCGAGGTGCAGCGAAAAGGGAACGTTGACGCCGCGCTCGCCAAGCTCAAGCGCGCCTACGAGTCACAGCGCAGCCGCCCTTTCTTCGTCGTCGCCTCGGAGCGCGACACGAACCGCGCGCAGCTCCAGATGTCGCTCGCCGAGACGGGCGCGTTCCACGAGAT
>JAIVGV010000359.1 GCA_020201365.1 Acidobacteriota bacterium | reverse complement strand
CACGAACTCCGCGCCGCCGCCCGCGTCGGACTTCGACGAAGCGCCCCGCGAAGCGAACGTCGGCGCGTCGTCCGCGGCGCGCGCGCCGTGCGTGACGAAGGCGCCGCTGCCGCGGGCGGGAAGGCGGTGCTCAGAAGGAAGGCGAGTCGGCGCGCGGCTCGGGCGCGCGTCAGGCGGCGGAAGGACGGAGGAACAGACATGAAGGACTCTCCTGCCCCGTTTCGGGCGTCTCTTGATGAATGCCGCCGCGTTATTGAGGAGGAAGCGGCGGCTAAAATTTCGATGCCTTGCCGGAGATTGATCCGGCGAAAAACCTGACCGAGGGGGGCTTAGGCGGGCAACCGGAAAAGTCGCGAAAGAGCCGACGTGGATGCCCGAATTTAGACGCGCGCGACCCCGCAAAAGATGTACGGGCGGCGGGCGGAAAAAGGGTGAAGGCGGAAGGGTGAAGGATGAAAGAAAGCCACTCGATCCGAGTGACCACGCTTTCATCCTTCACCCTTCCGCCTTCATCCCTGCCCTTAGCGGAAGTGCTGCCCGAACTGTTCCGTGCCGAACGTGCCGATGCCGTTCAGGCGGAAGCTGAAGACGACGCGGTTCTCTTTGCGCAGACCGATGTTGTAGAAGAAGTCCTGGACGGTGACGTTGCAGCAGTCCCAGGCGTAGCCGAGCGTGAAGGTCGTCGAGACGAGCGGGCTCTTCTTGCCGGGTCGGTTCTGGAAGTCGAAGAAGATGCTGGTGCCGCCGAAGAGGCCCTTGTCGGTCGAGCCCAGGAAAACCGTCGGGCTCCACTGCGCGCCCTTCAGAGTGCCGGGCTCCTTGCCCGCGGAGTCCGCGAAGCGCGCGAGCGAAGGGGCGAGCGAGACGGCGCGCGTGTAGTAGAAGGTGGTGAAGGCTTCGACGAGGTGGCGGCGCGGCACGTAGCCGAAGCTGACGGCGAGGTCGCGCACGCCGAACGCGGAGACGTCCAGGTCAGTGCGCACGTCGGCGAAGAGATCGTAGCGCGGGCGCACGCGCGCCTCGACGTTGACGGGCGAGAAG
Organism: Acidobacteriota bacterium; assembly: GCA_020201365.1. GTDB lineage: Bacteria > Acidobacteriota > Blastocatellia > Pyrinomonadales > Pyrinomonadaceae > JAIVGV01. The sequence continues at coordinate 6,481 of JAIVGV010000359.1, read as the reverse complement.
CGGCGCGGCACGCCGCCGTAGGTGAAGCCCGAAAAAGTGTTGACGGGGAAGAACTGGTTGCGCCTGCCGGCGACGAGCGCGCCGCCGAAGTACGGGTCGAAGAAATACTTTTGCCTGACCGTGATCGAGAGCGCCTCGTAGGGCTGGCTCGTCAGCGGCGACGAAGCGCCGTTCGCGTTCGCGCCCGTCGTGCTCGTGTTCGTACCCGTGCTCGTGCCCGTGCCCGCGTTCCCGCCCTTCGCGTTCTTGTCGCCCGGCTTGCGACCGTTCACCGGCACGCGACCCGTCACGGTCTCCGAAGAGCGGCGCGTGAAGAAGCGGTTGGTGACGCCGTACTCGATCTCATTCGTGTCGGCGACGGCGTCGAGGTAGTCGAAGAGGATCGTGCGGTCGTTCCTGCCGACGCCCGCGATGCGACGGTAGGTCAGGTAGGGCTCGACGACGTGGCGGAAGCGCAGGCTCCCGTCCGGGTGGTAGAAATTCTTCGCGAGCGCGGGCGGGCGCACGTCGAGGTCGAACTCGCCGAAGAAGCGCGTGAGGCTCTGACCGAGGACGAGGCGCGTCGTCGGGTCAATCGAGTTCGAGTAGTAGTCGCCGTCGAGCGACGCGGTGGCGGTGACGTCCCAGCCGCCGAGCTGGAACGGCATGCTCGCCTGCGGGCGCACGCGCAGGCGCTGGACGAGCGACGGCGTGATGACGGGGTTGGCGCTCCCGCCCGCGCGGAACGCCGCCAGGTCTTCGACCGTCTCCTTGCGGCTCATCCCTTCGATTGCCGTGTCGAAGGAGAAATAGACGGGGTGCTTCTTGAAGAAGTCGAGCGGGGTGGGTCTGCGCTCGAACTCGATGCTCGGCAGCTCGCGGATGCGTATGTGCGTGTTCGGCACGCTCGTCACCTGCGAGCGCGCGAGGAAGTTGAACGAGTAGGCGCCGGAGTTTTTGTTGACGTAAACCTGCGAGCGCTCCTCGGGCGAGATGGCGCGCTGGATGTCGTCGGAGAAGATCTGTCGGAAGGCGAGGTTCGAAGTGATGTGGATGTCCACGGCGGCGACGAAGCCGTTGGGGAAGTAGTGGACGCCGTCGGCGTAGAAGCTCGTGCCGCCCTGATCCGGGTTCTGCGGGCTCGCCTTCGCGCCGAAGACGCGATCCTTGACGGCGTAGAAGCCGAAGTAGAGGAACGAGCGCGAGTTCGCCATCGTGCGCACGTCCGCGCCGAAGCCGACGCCGCGCTTGGTGAAGATGTCGCTGCGCAAGGTCACGTCAGCCGAGCGACCCAGAGTCTGGTAGTAGGCGTTCGAGAGGCGGAAGCCTTTTTTGCCGGAGCCGGAGAAGGTCGGCGTCAGAAACCCCGACGCGCGGTCGCGCTTCTTGATCGAGACGGAGGCGTAAGGCAGCGGCAGCACGGGCACGCCCTTGACGCGGAAGACCGGGCGCTTGATGCGCACGCGGTCGTTCAAAGTGATCTCGGCGCGCCGCGCCGTGAAGCTCCACTTCGGCGTCTCCTCGTCGCACGCCGTGACGGTGCCGTTGATGATACGGACGCGGTTCGTCGAGACTCGCTCGACCGAGTCCGCCGTGAAGTAGATCGTCGTGCCGTCGTCGGTCTGGTTCGTGAAGCCGGTCGCGTTGACGAAGAAGCCGAGCTTGGTGCGCGCGTTGAACTCGGCGCGCGAGCCCGTGATGCGCTGCGCGTCGCCCTGATCGAAGACGACGTTGCCCTCGGCGACGAGCTTCTGCGAAGCCTCGTAGTAGGTCAGCTTGTCCGCCTGCAAGCGGTAGATGCCGACGCGCGCGTCCACGTTCCCCACATAGACGAAGACGTGCGCGCCTTTCTCTCCCGTCACGGTCTGCGTCGCCGCGTCAATCGCCAGGTCTTCGCCCGCGACGCCGGTCGCGCCGACGGGCGTTCGCCTGCGCGGGCGGATCGGCTGGTTCTGTTGCAGCGGGTTGACGTTCGGCTGATCCGTGATCGGGTTCTCCACGCGCCGCACGACCGGGTTCGGCTCCTGCGCCCGCGCCGACGCGCAGAGGAGCGCGGCGGGCACGACGCACGCGCACACCGACACTATCCACGCCGCGACTGAACACCGCGCGCCCCGTCTCATCTGACTTGTCGCAGGAGAACTGAAGCCCAAGCGAAGAACCCCGACCCGACCGCGTGCCCGCGCGCCGCGCTGGAGAGTTTTCGCGAGCCGCGCTTAACTTAAAGAGAGCGCGGCGATGCTAACACGCTGCGGCAAAACGCGACAAGCAAACCCCAACTCCGCCGACTGCGATGAAAGTTTTCGCGACCGCGCGCGTGCGGCGCGTCGCGGCGGTGCTACTATGCGCGCGATGCGGGACGGCGGCGCGGAAAAGTTCCGGCTGATGATCGTCGCGGGCGAGGCTTCGGGCGACGCGCACGCCGCGTCGCTCGTCGCCGCCTTGCGCGGGGCTGCGCCGGAAGCGTCGTTCGAGTTCTTCGGCGGGACGCAAGGCGCGATGCGCGCGGCGGGCGTCGAGTCGGTCGTCGCCGCGGACGGGCTTTCGATCACGGGGCTCGTCGAGATCGCGTCGGCGCTGCCGCGCTTCGTCGCGGCGTACCGCGCGCTCAAGCGCGCCGCGCTCGCGCGCCGCCCCGGCGCGGTCGTCCTCGTTGACTTCCCCGACTTCAACCTGCGACTGGCGCGCTGGCTGCGAGCGCGCGGCTTCCGAGTGATCTACTACGTCAGCCCGCAGCTCTGGGCTTGGCGCGGCTACCGCGTGCGCGCCGTGCGCCGCGACGTTGATCTCCTCCTCGCGCTCTTGCCCTTCGAGCCCGCGTGGTACGCGGCGCGCGGCTTCCAGCGCGTCGAGTTCGTCGGTCACCCGCTCGCGTCCGAGGTGAAGCCCTCCGACGGCCGCGCCGACTTCTGCCGACGGCACGCTCTCGATCCACATCGTCCCGTCATCGCGCTCCTGCCCGGCAGCCGGCGCAAGGAGCTCGAACGCATCCTGCCCGCGATGCTCGAAGCCGCGCGGCTGGTCGCGCGCGCGTCGCGCGGGGCGCAGTTCGTCGTCGCGCTCGCGCCGACGCGCGACGAGGAGGAAGCGGCGCGCGTCATCGAGAAGGTTCTCAAGAATGAGCGTGAAGCGAGGGATCGCGCGGGCGTGAAGGAGCGGCGCGTCTCGGACGGAGACGGAAGCGCGCTCGTCCTGCGCGTCGTGCGCGGCGAGACGCGCGAGGCGCTGGCGGCGGCGGACGCGGCGGCGGTCGCTTCGGGGACGGCGACGCTCGAAGCCGCGCTCACGGAGACGCCGCTCGTCGTCGTCTATCGCGAGTCGGCGCTCAACTGGCACGCGCTCGGCAGCCTGATCAGCGTCGAGCACTACGGGCTCGTCAACCTCGTCGCCGGCGAGCGCGTCGCGGCGGAGCTGATGCAGTACGACTTCACGCCCGACGCGCTCGCGCGCGAACTCGTCGCGCTGCTCGACCCGGCGACGAACGCGCAGACGCGCGCAGCCTTGCGAGCCGCGACCGCGCGACTCGGCGACGAGAGCGCGTCGCGCCGAGCGGCGGAAGCGGTCTTACGTGCGCTGCGAGAGGACGAGAGCAAGTTAGGAAGTAGGAAGGCTGAAGGATGAAAGCATGATCATTCAAGCAGAGTGATCACGCTTTCCGCCTTCCGCCTTCCGCCTTCCTACTTGCTCTTCCACACCTTCCACCACGGTCGCGCGCCGCGCCGCGCGCCTAAGATTTGGCAGCCGACGGCGCGCACGCTCTTGAGCATCCCGCTCCCTCCGGTCAGAGGGATGATGTCGAGGCGCGTGTCTTCGGTGAGCAGCCGCGCGAGCGCGCAGTTGACGTCGTGCAAAATTTCTTCCGTGCCGCGCCCGCCGCTTGTGACGACGACGAGGACTTGCGCGGGCTCGTCCATCACGCCGGGGATGAAGCAGTAGGGCAGGTGCGCCTCCTCGACGCCCGCGACGCGCGAGAGCGCGTCGGCAATCGCCGCCGACTGCGCCGCGGGCATCGGGTTCGCCGGGGCGGCGATCAGCACCTGCGTCCCCGCCTCGATCTCGCGCGCTTCCATGTTTGAATCCGCCAGAGCCTCGACGGTTTAACCCCCGCCCTCTTCACCCTTGAGCCGCGCCGAAAGTTCGTTGACGATCCGCCGCAGCTCTTTTAATTCTTCGCGCAGGCGCGGCAGGCTGTTGACGTGCGCGTTCAGGCGCTTGTAGTCGTCGAGCCGCTGCACGGGCGTGCCCCACCAGACTCCGGCGCGCACGATCTTGCCGGGCAGCACGCCCGCCTGCGAGCCGATGACCGCGCCGCGCTCGACGCGCGCGTGATCGCCGAAGCCGACCTGCCCGCCGATCACGGCGTCGTCCTCGATCACCGTGCTCCCCGAAATGCCCGTCTGCGCCGCGATGACGACGCGCTCTCCGATCCGCACGTTATGCCCGACCTGCACGAGGTTATCAATCTTCGTCCCCCGCCCGACGCGCGTCTCGCCGAGCGCGCCGCGATCCACGCAACTGAGCGCGCCGATCTCCGCGTCGTCCTCGATGACCACGGTGCCGATCTGCGGGAACTTGTGATAGACGCCCTCGCCGTCTTTGACGTACCCGAAGCCGTCCGCGCCGACGACGACGCCCGCGTGCAGGATGACTCGGTCGCCGAGCGTCACGCCGTCGTAGAGCACGACGTTCTCATGCAGCACGCACCCCGCGCCGATTGAAACGCCGTCGCCGACGCGCGCGCCCGCGAGCAACTGCGTCCCCGCGCCGACGCGCGCTCGCTCGCCGACCGTCACGTGCTCGCCGACGAACACGCCATCGCCGATCTCCGCACTCTGTGCCACCGACGCCGACGGATGAACGCCAGCCGCGCGCGCCTTCGGCGGGTGCAGCGCCTCCGCCGCGAGCGCGAAAGCGAGCTTCGGTCGCGCGGCTTCGACGACCGCCGCGACCTGCGTCGCGATCTCACGCGCGCGCTCGCCCGACCCTTCCGGCACGACGAGGCACGACGCGCGGCACGCCCCGGCGAGCTCCAAATTCTTCCCGTCCTCGACGAACGCGAGCGCGCCGCTCGTCGCCGACTCGACGCTCGCCACGCGCTCGACGAGAACATCACCGCCCGCGACCACGCGCGCGCCCGCGAGCGAAGCCAGTTCCGCGACGGTCTGCGCTGTTTTTTCCTCGCTCATTCTTGATCGTCGCCCTGATCCTGGTCGTCGTGCTCACGCCGAGCGGCGCGGATGAAGCCGCGGCGCGAGTTGCGTATGAAGTCTGCGAGGTGGCGCGCGTGTTCGTCGTCAAGTTCTTCGACCGCGGCGAGCGCGGAGGCGAGCGGGAGTCGCTCGCGGAAGAGCAGGCGGTAGGCGCGGCGCAGGGCGCGTCGGCTCTCGGCGGAGATGCCCGCGCGGCGCAAGCCGACCGAGTTCAAGCCGCGGACGCGCGCGGGGTTGCCGTCGGTCGTAAAAAACGGGAGCACGTCTTGGACGATCTTCGCCTTGCCGCCGATCATCGCGTAGCGCCCGATGCGTATGAACTGGTGGCAGCCCACGTCGTTCGACAGGAAGGCGTGATCCTCGACGGTGATGTGCCCGGCGAGCGCCGCGCCGTTGGCGAAGACGTTGTCGTCTCCGATTGAACAGTTGTGCGCGACGTGGACGCCGATCATCAGGAAGTTGCGACTGCCTACGACGGTCGCCTCGCCCTCGCCGCTCGCGCGGTGCAGCGTCACGGACTCGCGGATCAAGTTATCGTCGCCGACGACGAGGCGCGAAGGCTCGCCGCGAAACTTCACGTCCTGCGGCTCGCCGCCCAGAGTCGCGTGCTCGAAGACGCGGTTGCGCGCGCCGAGCCGCGTGAAGCGTTTGATGACGGCGTGCGCCGCGATCTCGCAGCCGTCGCCGATCTCCGCGTCGTCCTCGACGACGGCGTAAGCGCCGACGCGCACGCCCTCGCCGAGTCGCGCGCCCTTGTGGACGACCGCCGTCGGATGAACCTCTCGCATACAAACTCGCGGGCGGGATGGTACATCCGCGCCACGCGCCTCGGCAAACGCCGCCGCTCGAACCGGCGGTCGCGGGGTGGGGTGATAGCAACGCCGATTTGCCGCGGCGTGGGCAAAGTCTGTGCCCGTTGAGATGCGAAGGACATCGCCCGGCGTTCGGGGTGAAGACAGCCCTAGATATTGGCGGCATAATGGTCGCCTGACTTGCAAGAGTCTTTGCAGCCTGCCGTAAGCCCTTTAGAACGTGCAGGGCTCTGTAAAATCTCGCCAAAAATTTATTGCCTTACCTCTCCCACTAAGGTTAATCTGCACGCCCCAGAGCACCTTCCTTTGGGCGCTCACGCTTGCAGGGTGTTTGGTGGGTCTCAGCGGGCACACAACGACCTAGCCGCCAACCGTCGGCGCGCGCGCGGCGGCTAGGATCGTTCGTGTGGCGTTCTAACTAGAACAGCGCCAGCACGCCCTGCAACAGAGCCGACGCGACTTCCGTCGCGACCGTCTCGG
>JAIVGV010000081.1 GCA_020201365.1 Acidobacteriota bacterium | reverse complement strand
GGCGTGAGGTGAGCGGTGTAGACATTCAAGTCCTCCTCCCGTTATTGCGCGGACCGCTCGTTTGTCTGCGGCGTGTGGCGGTCCATACGGCGGGCAGCGCAGAGTGTATTCGAGGGCAGCGTCGGAGGGAAGTGTGAGCCGCCAAGAAATCCGTGCAAGGCGGGCGCGGGCGGTGGACTTAAGACGGGGACGCTGTGGAAAGAAGGCGCGGCGGCGAGTGACAAGCCTCGCCGCCGCGCGGTTTAGTCTGCTGGGATGTTCGCTACTCGACGACCCAGGTGTCGCCGCTGTTGATGAGCTTCTCTAAACTTCCCGCGCCGCGCTGCGCGACGGCTTCCTCGATCTGCGCGGCGAGGAGGTCTTCGTAGGTGTCGCGCTGGACTTCGCGGAAGACGCCGACGGGCTGCGGGAACGCGGGCTGCTCCATGCGCGCGAGCATGAAGGCGACCGACGGATCCGCGAGGTGCGTGTCGTGCACCAAGCAGTCGTTCTCGTTCAAGCCCGTCTCGGAGCCGAGCTGGATGACTTCCGGGTGCGCGCCGTTCATGCGGATCCCACGATCCCGGTTCTTGCCGAAGACCATGGGCTTGCCGTGCTCGAGGTAGATCATGTGGTCGGGGCGACCCGTGCGCTCGGTGAAGTATTCGAACGCGCCGTCGTTGAAGATGTTGCAGTTCTGGTAGACCTCGACGAAGCTGACGCCCTTGTGCTTTGCCGCCGCCTCGATGGTCGCGCCGAGGTGCTTCACGTCGATGTCGAGCGAGCGGGCGACGAAGGTCGCCTCGCTGGCGATGGCGAGCGAGAGCGGGTTGACGGGGTAGTCAATCGCGCCCATCGGCGACGACTTGGTCTTCTTGTTGAATTCGGAGGTCGGCGAGTACTGCCCCTTCGTCAAGCCGTAGATGCGGTTGTTGAAGAGTACGTAGTTGATGTCGAGGTTGCGCCGGATGGCGTGGATGAAGTGGTTGCCGCCGATGCTCAAGGCGTCGCCGTCGCCGGTGATGACCCACACGCTCAGTTCGGGATTCGACGACTTGATGCCGGTCGCAATCGCGGGCGCGCGACCGTGGATCGAGTGGAAGCCGTAGGTGTTCATGTAGTAGGGGAAGCGCGACGAGCAGCCGATCCCTGAGACGAACACGATCTTCTCGCGCGGGATGCCGAGTTCGGGCATCACCTTCTGCACGTTGTTCAGGATCGAGTAGTCGCCGCAGCCGGGGCACCAGCGCACCTCCTGACCCGAAGCGAAGTCAGCCTTCGTCAACTTCCCCACGGGCGGCGCGACCGCGCCCGCCACGACCGGACCCGGAAAGGTCTGCTCCGTGCCGCTGCCACTGACGTTTCCGCCCGCCGTCTCGCCCTTGTTGCCGTTCTTGCCGTTCACATCATTGCTCATCTTCTTATGACCTCTCACCGAACTTCACTGATCCTTCGTCAGCCGTCGCCGACTGACTTCACCCGCTTTCGTCGCGCCGACGCGACCGCTCGACGCCGCCGAGCAGTTCCAGAAACTTCTCGCGCACGTAAACGTCGAGGCGCGCGGCGAAGTCTTGACCGAGACCGCGCAGCTTGATCAACTCCTGCACGTCAGCTAAATCTTTCAAACGATCCGGCGCGGTCATCCCCGACGCCAATTTCAACTCGACGAGCTTTTCCAGCGTGACGAAGCGCACGCCGTCAATCTCGACCGACGCCTCCGCGGGCTTAGGAAACTTCACCGGCTTCGGCTTGCCGTCGCCCGGATACTCGCCCGCGACGATGATCTCAACGGGCACGTTGCTCCGCGTCGCGCGCAATCTCTTTCGCGCGCCGGAAAAAGCGGGCGCGTAGCCGAGGCCGACGAGTTCGCGGTGGAACTTCTCCAACCCCTCGGCGGTCATCACGAGATCAATATCCTCGGTGAAGCGCGGGTAGCCGTAAGCCATCAAAGCGACCGCGCCGATGACCATGTACTCGATGCCGCGCCGTTCCAGGTCGGAGCAGAGTTCGCCGAGCGCGCCGTGGAGTTTGCCCTCGCCCATGAAGTAGCGCGTCCCTTCGGCGTAAACGTCGTGAACCGTGCGGCTGTCAGTCTGCGGCGTCGTCATCTTCCCCTTCCGCGCGAATCACCAACGCGCGCGGTCAGTCGCGACTTACAAATACTCCTCGACCTTGCGGACGATCTCGCGAATCTGGAAGGGGCGACCCTTGACCTTCGAGAACGGGATCGCGTCCACCAGAAACTTCGCGCGGATCATCGTGGCGAGCTGCCCCAGGTTCATCTCCGGCACGATCACTTTCTCGAACCCTCGGAGCACTTCGCCGAGGTTGCGCGGGAACGGGTTGAGGTAGCGCAGGTGCGCGCTCGAAACCGGCTTGCCCTCGCGGCGCAGGCGCTCGACCGCCGAAGTGATCGATCCGTAGGTCGAGCCCCAGCCGAGCACCAAGACCTTGCCCTCACGCTCGCCGAAGACCTCGACTTCGGGGATGTCCTCGGCGGCGCGGTCAACTTTCGCCTGCCGCATCTCGACCATGAAGTGGTGGTTTTCGGGCTCGTAGTTGACGTTCCCCGTCTCGTGCTGCTTCTCGATGCCGCCGATGCGGTGTTCGAGCCCGGGCGTGCCGGGCAGGGCGTAGGGGCGCGCCAAAGTCTGCTCGTCGCGCGCGTAGGGCAGGAAGTTCTCGGGGTCTGTGGCGAACTTCACCTCGATCTTCGGCAGGTCTTCGATCTTCGGCACAGCCCAGGGCTCCGCGCCGTTCGCAAGGTAGCCGTCCGAAAGATAAAAGACCGGCGACATGTACTTGAACGCGAGGCGCGTCGCCTCGATCGCCATGTGGAAGCAGTCTGCGGGTGTGGCCGGCGCGACGACGATCGCGGGGCACTCGCCGTTGCGACCCCAGACGGCCTGGAAGAGATCGGCTTGCTCGGTCTTCGTCGGCAGACCCGTCGAAGGTCCGCCGCGCTGCACGTTGACGATGACTAATGGTAGCTCCGTCATCACGGCGAGTCCGATGGCTTCCTGCTTCAACGCGACGCCGGGACCCGACGTGCCGGTGAGCCCGACGTGACCGGCGAACGACGCGCCGATTGAAGCGCAGACCGCCGCGATCTCGTCCTCGGCTTGGAAAGTTTTGACGCCGAAATTCTTGTGGCGCGAGAGTTCGTGCAGGATGTCTGACGCCGGAGTGATCGGGTAGGAGCCGTAGAAGAGCGGCCGCCCGGCGAGCTCGGCGGCGGCGATGAAGCCGATGGCGGTCGCCTCGTTGCCGGTGATCTTGCGGTACTTACCGGGCGCGATCTGCGCCTTCTTCACCGTGTAGTGCGTCGTGAAGACTTCGGTCGTGTCGGCGAAGTTGTAGCCGGTCCGCAACGCGATCTCGTTGGCGCGCGCGACTTCGGGAGTCTTCTTGAACTTCGCGCTGATCCAACTCAGCGTCTGCTCCGACGGCCGGTCGTAGAGCCAGTAGAGCACGCCGAGCGCGAAGAAGTTCTTGCAGCGATCCATCTCCTTGCGCGTGAGCTTCACGCCGGCCTCTTGCAGCGCGCGCATGTTCAGCGTCGTGATCGGAAGTTTGTGGACGCGGTAACCTTTGAGCGTGTCGTCTTCGAGCGGGTTGACGTCGTAAGCCGCCTTCTTCAAGTTCTCCTTGTTGAACTCGTCGGTGTTGACGATGACGGTTCCGCCCTCTTCCAGGTCTGGAAGGTTAACCTTCAAAGCGGCGGGGTTCATCGCGACGAGCACGTTCGGCTGATCGCCGGGCGTGCGGATGTCTTCCGAAGAGAAGTTCAGCTGGAAGCCGGAGACGCCCGGCAGGGAACCGGCGGGCGCGCGGATTTCGGCGGGAAAGTCGGGCAGAGTCGAGATGTCGTTGCCGACGACCGCGGAGGTGTTCGTGAACTGCGTGCCCGTCAGCTGCATGCCGTCGCCGGAGTCCCCGGCGAAGCGGATGGTGACGGTCTCGACCTCTTCAAAGTGCTTCTCGACTTCCGTTGGCGGCGCTTCGACGACTGTGCTCATGGCTCTTAGAAGATTCCTTTTCGCTCGGTGTGGATGATTGGGGGATTCGACTCGCTGCGATCAAGATGACGATTGTAGCAGCCGCGGCGCGCTTCGTCACGCGGGCGCGGTCACGCCAGTCGCCCGCCGAAGCCGGCGCGCGGCGCGCGGGGCGCGGCGGCCGGGCGGCGGGTGTTATGATATGTGCGCCGAAGCCGACACGCGCGCCGCAGGAGCCGCGCCGCCGTCCGAGACTCGCGCGAGAGCCGTGTGAGACGATCATGATGCGCGTCAAGAATTGGAACGCACTCGCCGCGCTCGCGCTCGCCGCGTCGCTGTCGCCCTGCGCCGCGCCGCGCGCCGCCGCCGCGCAGCAGCCGGGCGCGACCGGACAGCCGGACTCCGTCGTCTCGCTCTTCCAGCGGGCGCTGAGCCTGGAGCAGTCGGGGCAGACGGCGGAGGCCGTCAAACTCACCGAGCGCGCGCTCGCGCTCATCGAGCAGGCGGGCGGCGCCGACAGCCTGCCCGCCGCGATGGCGCTCGACTTCCTCGCCCTCGAACACCTCAAGCTCGCCGACTACGCGCGCGCACGCTCCGAGGGCGAGCGCGCGCTCAGCATACGCGAGCGCGCGCAGGGCGCGGAGCACGCCGACCTCGCGATGACACTCACCAACCTCGCCCGCGCCTGCGCGGAACTCGGCGACGGCGAGCGCGCCGTCGCGCTCTACCGGCGCGCGCTCGACATACAGACCAAGGCGTCCGGCGCGGACAGCCCCGCCGTGGCGACGACGCTCTACAGCCTCGCCGCCTACTACAACCGCGTCGGCAGCTACCGCGAAGCCGAGGGGCTGCTCCGCCGCGCGCTCGACATCCAGGAGAGGAAGCTCGGCGCGGACCACTTCTTCGTCGCGCTCACGCTGAACAACCTCGCCTTCATAGACGAGGAGCGCGGCAGCTACGACGAGTCGGAGCGCTTCTACCTGCGCGCCCTCTCGATCGTCGAGAAGCAGGCGGGCGCGGACGACCCCATCGTCGCCACCGCGCTCACCAACCTCGCCGCCCTCTACCGCGCGAAGGGCGACTACGTGCGCGCCGAGCCGCTGCTGCGCCGCGCGCTCGACATCCAGGAGAGGAAACTCGGCGCGGATCACGTTGACGTCTCGATCACGCTCAACAGCCTCGCGCTGCTCTACATGGAGCGCGGCGACTACGACCGCGCGGAGCCGCTGCTGCGCCGCGCGCTCTCGATCCGCGAGCGCGCGCTCGGCGCGGACAGCTCCGAGGCGGCCTCCGTCCTGAGTAACCTCGCCTACCTCCACGATCAGCGCAACGACCCGCAGGAAGCCGTGGCGCTCTACGAGCGCGCGCTCGCCGTCGAGGAGAAGACGCTCGGCGCGGATCACGCGCTCGTCGCGACGACGCTCAACAACCTCGCCACCGCGCTCGGCGAGCAGGGCGAGTACGACCGCGCCGAGTCGCTCCTGCGCCGCGCCCTCGCCATCACCGAGGCGTCGCTCGGCGCGGATCACCCCGACGCCGCCATCATCCTCAACGCGCTCGGTCGCCTCGCCTACCTGCGCGGCGACGCGAAGGGCGAGGAGTCGCTCTACACGCGCGCGCTCGCGATCTCGGAGAAGTCGCTCGGCGAGAACCACCCGCAGGTCGCCAACCTGCTCAACAACCTCGCGACGACCTACTGGGCTGAAGGGTCGACGGCCCGCGCGCTCGACGCGATGGCGCGCGCCGCCGAGATTCGCGAGCGCAACCTCGCGACCGTGCTCACCGTCGGCTCCGAGCAGCAGAAGCGGCTCTACATGGCGACGCTCGCCGCCGAAACGGACGCCGTCATCGCCTTCCACACGACCGCCGCGCCGGCCGACCGCCAAGCCGCCGCGCTCGCGCTCACGACCGTGCTGCGGCGCAAGGGGCGCGTGCTCGACGCCGTCGCCGATCAGATCGCGGCGCTGCGCCGACGGCTCGACCCCGAAGATCAGAGACTCCTCGACCGCCTCGCCGCCGCGCGCGCCGAACTGGCGCGACTGACGATCCGCGCGGACGAAACGGACGCCAACGCCGCCGCGCGCCGCGCCGACCGCGCGCGGCTCGAAACTGAGATCGACAGGCTTGAGCAGGACGTGAGCGCGCGCAGCGCCGCCTTCCGCGCCGCGTCGCAGCCCGTCACCATCGAGCGCGTGCGCGCGGCACTTCCGGCGGGCGCGGCGCTCGTCGAGTTCGCGGTCTTCCGACCTTTCCGCAACCGCGCGCGCACGAGCGCCGAGCGTTGGGGAGCGCCGCGCTACGTCGCATACGTGCTCGACTCGTCGGGCGACGTGCGCTGGACTGATCTCGGCGAAGCCGCGGGCGTCGAGCGCGCGGTGGCGGCGATGCGCGCGGCGCTCGTCAAGCCCGGCACTGATCCGAAGCCCGCCGCGCGCGCGCTCGACGAGCTGGTGATGCGCCCGGTGAGGAAGCTGCTCGGCGAGCGGCGCACCGTCTTCGTCTCGCCCGACGGCGCGCTGAACCTCGTCCCCTTCGCCGCGCTCGTGGACGAGCAGGGCAAGTACCTCGTCGAGACTTACTCGCTCACCTACCTGACGAGCGGGCGCGATCTGCTGCGGCTGCAAGTGAGCGCGCCGCCGCGCGGCGGCGCGATTGTTTTCGCCGATCCCGCGTTCGACGACGCGGCGGCGCAACCGGGCGCGGGCGCAGCCGCGACGCAAGCGAGCGCCGCCGCGACGCAAGAAGGCGTGACCGCGACGCAACAAGCGACCGCCGCGCAGTCGTCCGCGCTCGCGACCGTCGCGCGAAGTGCGGCGCAGGGTCGCCGCTCAGCCGATCTCGCGTCGGCGCACTTCTCGCGGCTGCCGGGGACGGCCGCCGAGGCGCGCGCGCTCGGCTCGATCCTGCCGGCGGCGCGCGTGCTGACGGGCGCGGAGGCGACGGAGGCGGCGCTCAAGCGCGTCGCCGCGCCCGCGGTGCTCCACGTCGCCACGCACGGCTTCTTCCTGCCCGACGAGAAGCAGTCGGCGGCGGCGGACGCTTCGCGCGGTCTCGCGCTCGGCGGCGCGCCCGCGGCGGTGCGCGGCGAAAACCCCTTGCTGCGTTCGGGGCTCGCGCTCGCGGGCGCGAACTTGCAGCGCGACGGCGCGGGCGAGGACGGGATACTGACCGCCTACGAGGCCGCCGGTCTCGATCTCTGGGGCACGCGCCTCGTCGTCCTCTCGGCGTGCGAGACGGGCGTCGGCGAGGTCGCCAACGGCGAGGGGGTGTACGGCTTGCGCCGCGCGCTCGTGCTCGCCGGGAGCGAGAGTCAGGTGATGTCTCTGTGGCAGGTCTCGGACGAGGCGACGCGCGATCTGATGATCGCCTACTACCGCAGGCTTCAGGCTGGCGCGGGTCGGAGCGAGGCGCTCAGGCGAGTGCAGCTCGAAATGATCGCGGGCGGCACGGCGCGCGGCGCGGGCGCGGCGCAGCAGCGCGGGCTCGGCGCGGAGCTCGGCGGCGGGGCGCGCGACCGCAGCCACCCGTTCTACTGGGCTGCCTTCATACAG